>JAVHWG010000112.1:0-5591 GCA_032159965.1 Mycobacterium sp. | reverse complement strand
ACAGATGCGCCGCTGATCCCGCTGGCCGAGTTGGTGGTGGACGGCGACACGTACGTCCCCGACGATCGGTTCGTGTTCGAAGACCTCGGCAAGGTGGGAGCGGATCCGGGGATCCCGCGGCGCGGCAGTTTCGCGTTCGACGTGGCGACCGAGCTTCTGGACCGTGACGCTCCGGTCGCCCTCCGACTATCGACCCCTGACCCTCGGCTCGATTCCCGACTGGTGATCGCCATCGACACGCACGCCATCCGTCGGACGACGACCATCGAAATCCTGCGCCCAAGATTCGTCGCATGATCGTGCGCTTCAAGCCGATGGCGCTGTGGTCGCGGAACGTCATCGGTGCGGTGGTCGCTGCGATCGCCCTGGGGGTGATGACCGCTACCCAGCTGGATCCGCAATGGTCGGACTACCGCGAAAAAGTGGTGCCCGCTCACGTCGTCCCGAGGAAAGCGGCTCTCGACGTCTACGGGCAAACGTGGCAGTTGGGTTCGATCCGGCGGTTCACCACGCTGCCGAAAACAACCGCCGACCGATTGCCCCCGGACACAGTCTTATTCGTCGTCACCATCGACAGGTCGGGTTCGCCGTCTGTCGGCTACTGCGTTGGCGTCGCCGTCGACGGGCAGCGTCAGTGGCGAGATCAAGGAGTCGGCGCTTTCGGCGTTCGCGCTCCCGACGGGACTGCCAGCGGTTGCGCTCACCCGGGACCACTGCAGTTCACCTTCCTGCTGCCCAGCGACTCCGAGCCCACTGCCGTCGACATCACCCGCGGCGATACGCGCATCCTGCTCCGGCTCATGCTGTGACCGCATCGCGTGCTCGAGGCAATACGCGAACGTGGACGTGATCAGGCAGATCCGCAGCGGCTCGATGACGACATCCGACAGCAACCCCAACAGGTCGCTGAAGCCGACCCAGTAGGCAAACGGGTGCGGTCCGAGTACCCACGCCATGCCGCGCACCAGATAACCGGATGTCGTCTGCAGGCCGTAGAAGCTCCCTGACATGTCCAGCCACGCCAGCACCAGATAGGCGAGCACGTACAGCGACAACGCGAACACTCCGCCGTGAAGGACGATCCGGATGGAATCCACGATCGGTTCGAACCGGTCCGAGAGCGAACGGAAGAACTCGAGAAGTTTGCTCTGCCATGTCCCGGGCACGCGGCCCCAGCGAGGGCTGACCTTCCCCTGAGCCGTGCGCTCGATGAACTCGGTGGCGCGCCGCCCGACTGTCCGGTGCACTGCACCCCGCCACCCGCCCGAGGCTGAGGCGCCATAGACGATTCCCGCAACACCGAGCCACATCAGCGGTACGGCTGCCCCGCCGAACACCACGTGGATCGCCGAAACCAGGTATTCCCAGGCGATTTCAAGAGGCCGGACATGTGAGAACAGATCCGCGCGGGTGGTGTCGAGCCACACGACAACCCGTCGTTCCGACAGCCATTTGCCGGGCTTGACCACCATCTCCAGTCCAGCCTTGAAGAAGAAAGTCAGGCTCAGGAAAACCCACAGCGCGTCGGCGTAGAGGCGCACTGCCAGCAGCCACTTCGGGAGGCGGCTTCCGAGCAGTGTGAGGACCGCGCGGACCAGTAGCGCCGCGCCTACCAGGACCCAGGTGACGGTGGTCGCGGGCAGACCTGCCGCGTGGAAGTCGGTGGTCACCGCCGATGTCACCGCCGCCTCGACCCGGTAGTCCTGCGCCCTGGACTCGAGGTCGATCCAGTCCTGCCGGAACAGCTGCCAGGCAACGTAGACCGCGAAGAAGGGAATCACGATAGAGGTGAACAGGTCCACGCTTCGCGCGGACCGTCTCGCTAGGTCCGCCAGGGCGGGGACCGCGCGCCCGAGCACCAGGAACATGGCTGCATATGTGCCGAGGCGGGCGATGGCGACCATCGGCATGATCAGTGCGGTCGCCCACTCGTTGTCGTGCCCGGCCCACGCCGCGAGCTCGATGCCCCAGTGACGGGCGAGCGTGCCGACCAGATAGCACGCGACCAGCTGGGGCCAATACCGCCAGAACAGGGCGAATGGCCGCACCAGCGGGTTCATCGCCTCATGCTAACGAGATAGGCGGTCATTCCTCTGCCGCTGCCAACCAGGCTTCCTCCAGCGCGTCTTTGCGCCGCCGCACCTCGTGCAGCTCGGCATTCAGCTCGCCGAGCCGCACATGGTCGTTGGCCGCCGCCGCCATCGCGTCGTGCAGCTCGACGATGCGCTGCTCCACCTTTCCCAACTGATTTTCGATGCGCGCCAACTCCTTTCCGGTGCGCCGCCCCCGCGCCGAAGCGGACTCGACCGAGGTGGCCAATACGGACTCCGGTGCGGTCGACGAGCGTCGCCGCGCTTCCAGATACTGGTCGACGCCGCCCGGAAGCAGCTCACACCGCCCGTCGCCGGAGAGTGCATAGGTGACGTCGCTGACGCGTTCGAGGAAGTACCGGTCATGGGTGACGACGATCAGCGTGCCGGGCCAGCCGTCGAGGTAGTCTTCGACCACCGTCAGGGTGTCGATGTCCAGGTCGTTGGTCGGCTCGTCGAGCAGCAACACGTTGGGCTCATCCAGCAGCAGTCGCAGGAACTGCAGCCGACGGCGCTCACCGCCGGACAGGTCCTCGACGCGGGCGACGAGCTTATCGCCGGTGAACCCGAAATCCTCGAGTAGTGTCGCCGCGCTGACCTCATCTCCTCCCGCCAGGCGCGCGATCCGCCGCTGTTCCTCGACGGCGTCGAGCACGCGTTCGCCTCCGGTCATCTCGCCTAGACCCTGACTCAGGACGCCAAGACGTAATGTCTTGCCCCGCTTGATCGTTCCTGCGACCGGTGGCAAATCACCGGCCAGCAGCCGCAGGACAGATGTCTTGCCCGCGCCGTTGACACCGACCAGGCCGATCCGGGCGCCGGGACCGATTGAGAGGTCGACGCCGTCCAATATGGTCCGCCCGCCCACCACGAGCCCGACGTGGTGAAGGTCGAACACGTCCTTGCCCAGGCGGCTCGTCGCGAAGCGCTGCAACGCGAGCGAATCCCGCGGGGGTGGCTCATCGGCGATCAATGCGTTGGCCGCTTGGATCCGGAACCGCGGCTTGGACGTCCGCGCGGGCGGGCCGCGGCGCAGCCACGCCAGCTCCTTGCGCATCAGGTTGCGCCGTCGTGCCTCGGTGCCCGCCGCGACACGCGTCCGCTCGGCGCGTGCCAGAACGTACGCTGCGTAGCCGCCGTCGTAGGCGTCGACGACCCCGTCGTGCACCTCCCATGTCTGCGTACACACCGCGTCGAGGAACCAGCGATCGTGGCTCACCACCACCAGAGCCGCAGCGCCGCGCGACGACAGGTGGCCGGCCAGCCAGCTGATCGCCTCGACGTCGAGGTGGTTGGTCGGCTCATCAAGCATCAGCACGTCGTGGCCCGCCAGCAGCACCGCGACCAGCGCCACCCGGCGGCGCTCGCCCCCGCTGAGCGTGCCGACGGCGGCGTCCAGGCCGACATCTGCCAACAGGTGCTCGACCACCGGCCGCGTCTCCGGGTCGCTCGCCCACGTGTGGTCGGGTCGCCCGCCGACGATCAGCTGTCGCACCGTGTCGGACGCAGCGAAGTCGTCGGCCTGGCGCAGATAGCCGACGGAAAGCCCTGCGGTGTGGGTGATCCGGCCCTCGTCAGGAGCGCGCACCCGTGCCAGCGACTGGAGCAGTGTCGTCTTGCCGTCGCCGTTGCGGCCGACCACCCCGATGGCGTCGCCGTCGTCTATGCCCAGGCTGATTGCACGCAACAGCGTGCGGGTGCCGTAGGAGACGGTGACACGTTCAGCATTTATCAGGTTGGCCATCGCTCGCAGATGATATTTGGCCACATGGAACAATTGCCTCGGCTAACCGGGGAATGGGCCGAAAACGGCGCCCGCGCGACGACCAGACTGGAAGGGCTGATGGTGGACTTCTCACCGATCACGAGGCCGGTCGGGCGGCTGATCGCCACCGCGCAGAACGGCCTCGAGGTGATCAGGTTCGGCGGCCTGGAAACCGGCAGCGTGCCCTCGCCGTTCCAGATCGTCGAGAGCGTGCCGATGTACCGCCTGCGGCGGTATTTCCCGCCCGACAACCGCAATGGTCAGACGCCGGTGGGGCCGCCCGTCTTGATGGTGCACCCGATGATGATGTCGGCCGACATGTGGGACGTCACCCGTGACGAGGGCGCGGTCGGCATCCTGCACCATGCCGGAATCGATCCGTGGGTGATCGACTTCGGATCGCCCGACCGCGTCGAGGGTGGCATGGAGCGCACGCTCGCCGATCACATCGTCGCCGTCAGCGAGGCGATCGACACGGTCAAGAAGGCCACCGGACAAGACGTTCACCTGGTGGGCTATTCCCAGGGCGGTATGTGGGCGTATCAGACCGCCGGGTACCGGCGTTCCCGTGACCTTGCCAGCATCATTGCGTTCGGTTCGCCGGTCGACACGCTCGCGGCGCTGCCGATGGGTCTGCCACCCAATCTCGCGCCCGCCGCCGCGGAATTCATGGCCGAACACGTGTTCAATCGGATCGATATCCCAAGCTGGATGGCCCGCACCGGCTTTCAGCTGCTGGATCCGTTGAAGACCGCGAAGGCGCGAATCGACTTCTTGCGCCAGCTGCACGACCGGGAAGCCCTCCTACCGAGAGAACAGCAGCGCCGCTTCCTGGAACGCGAGGGCTGGATCGCGTGGGGCGGCCCGGCGATCTCGGAGTTGCTGACGCAGTTCATCTCCCACAACCGGATGATGACCGGCGGCTTTGCGATTCACGGTGAACTGGTCACGCTCACCGACATCGACGTTCCCGTGCTCGCGTTCATCGGCGAAGTCGACGACATCGGCCAACCGGCCGCGGTACGTGGCATACAACGTGCGGCGCCGAACGCTGATGTCTACGAATACATCATCCGCACAGGGCATTTCGGGCTCGTCGTCGGCGGGAAAGCAGCGACGCAGGGCTGGCCGACCGTTGCGGGCTGGGTCAAGTGGCTGTCAGGCGAAGGCGACATGCCCTCGGGCATCGCCCGAATGGCCCCACAGCCCGCGGAGCGCAAAGAAAGCGGTGTGGCGCTCGCCTCCCGCATCGCGCACGGTGCCGGCGTGGCCTCCGAGGTGGTCTTCGACCTGGCGAAAGCGGCCGGGACCGCGGTGGTCGCCACCAACAAGTCCATTCGTTCCCTCGCCGTCGAAACAGCCCGCACGCTGCCCCGTCTTGCCCGCCTCGGGCAAATCAACGAGCACACCCGCATCTCCCTTGGCCGGATCATGTCGGAGCAGGCCGCCGAGAACCCCAAGGGCGAGTTCCTGCTGTTCGACGGCCGCGTGCACACCTACGACGCGGTGGACACCCGCATCAATAACGTTGTGCGCGGCCTGATCGAGGTCGGGGTGCGGCAAGGTGACCGCGTCGGCGTCTTGATGGAAACCCGTCCCAGCGCGCTGGTGGCCATCGCCGCGCTGTCGCGGCTCGGTGCTATCGCAGTGCTGATGCCACCCGATGCGGATCTGGCCGCAGCGGCGCGTCTGGGCGGTGTGCACGAGATCCTCACCGACCCGACGAACCTCAAGGC
>JAVHWG010000107.1:0-8063 GCA_032159965.1 Mycobacterium sp. | reverse complement strand
GTGCGGTCTGGCCGCCGAGCGTCGCGAGAATCGCGTCCGGACGCTCGATTTCGATGACCTTCTCGACGAACTCCCACGTAATCGGTTCGACGTAGGTGGAATCGGCGAATTCCGGGTCAGTCATGATCGTGGCGGGGTTCGAGTTGACGAGCGATACCCGCAGGCCCTCGTCGCGCAAGACGCGACACGCCTGGGTGCCCGAGTAGTCGAACTCACAGGCCTGCCCGATGACGATCGGCCCGGAGCCGATGACCAGCACATGGTTCAGGTCGGTGCGACGCGGCATCTACCCCTCCTTACCGCGAGCGTGCTCCCCCGCAAGGGGGAGGTGCCCCCAGTCTGCGGGCGACACGCCGACTCGATCATCGATTTCGCGCACGCTCGCGCAAAGGGAATCAACCACGGTGCTCCCCTGACATCAGGACGACGAACTGGTCGAACAGATAGTTCGCGTCGTGTGGGCCGGCCGCTGCCTCGGGATGGTACTGCACGGAAAACGCCCGCCCGTCAACGAGTTTGATGCCCTCGACCACGCCATCGTTGGCGCAGGTATGGCTGACCACGGCGGGCCCGAACGGCGTGTCGAACCGCTCCCCCGCTTCACCTTCGAGCGCGAACCCGTGATTTTGGGCCGTCACCGCGACTTGGCCGGTGACGTGGTCGATCACCGGGACGTTGATCCCCCGATGCCCGAACGTCATCTTGTAGGTCGACCGACCCAGCGCCCGGCCAAGGATCTGGTTGCCGAAACAGATACCGAACAAGGGGATCCCGGCACCGATCACCTCCCGCGTGAGCGCGACGACGTGATCGGCGGTGGCCGGATCGCCGGGGCCGTTCGACAGGAACACACCATCGGGCTTCAGGTCGGCGATCTGCTCGAATGTCGCCGATGCCGGCAGCACGTGGCTGCGGATACCGCGCTGAGCAAAATTGCGCGGCGTGTTGGTCTTGATGCCGAGGTCAAGAGCGGCAACCGTAAAGCGTTGCACCCCTTCTGGTTCAACGACATAACCCTGACCGGTGCTGACCTCGCCCGCCAGATCGGCACCGAGCATCGGCGCCTGCTCGCGGACCCGCCGCAACATCGTGTCGTTGTCGGCGAGAGCCTCGGCTGAGAAGATGCCTGCCTTCATCGAGCCGCGGGTGCGCAGATGGCGAACCACCGCGCGGGTGTCGATACCTGCGATGCCCACGATGCCCTGCCGGACGAGTTCGTCGTCGAGCGTGCCGGTGGCGCGCCAGTTCGATGCCCGCGGCGACGGGTCGCGCACGGCGTAACCGGCGACCCAGATCTTGTCGCCGCGACTCTCGGCGTCCTCGTGGTTCCAGCCGGTGTTGCCGATCTGCGGTGCGGTCGCGACGACGATCTGGCGGTGGTAGCTGGGGTCGGTCAGTGTCTCCTGGTAGCCGGACATCCCGGTCGAGAAGACCGCCTCCCCGAGCGTCTCGCCGACAGCACCGAACGGCGTACCGGTGAATATCCGGCCGTCCTCGAGCACGAGGGCCGCCTTGCTCATCTGTTCTCTCCCAACCACTCCGCGTATCTCCGTCGGTCGTCGCCGCGGAACCCAGTGTCGATCTCGGTCCCCGACGGCAGCCGCCACCTGATCGCGAGGATCCCGTCCGGCGGTACTACCTTGCCTGCGAGACCGCGCTCGGTGCGGATCGCAGTGATGGCATCTTCGGGGATCCAGATCGGATCTGCACCGCTGCGTCTCACCATGATGCCTTCGGGGTGACGTGTCAGCACAGCCTTGCTGCGGGAACTCAGGTCGCCGACGGCGATCCGGTCCAGCCAGCTCGGCGCAAGCGTGCTGCCGACGTACAGACCCGGGGTCGGGTCGACGATCGGCGCCCCTACGGTTTCCGGCAACGGCGGCAGCCGCCCGATCGACTGCGCCTGCCGCTGCGCGCGGTGCAGCAGACCCCGCAACACCCCGCGAATCGCGAAAAATGCCAACACCGCCAACACCACCGCCATGATCAGCGATGCGATCAACGTCGGCGTGTTCACGCGGGACACTTCCCGTCCCGAGCAGTCACCTTGCCGCGCAGCATGGTCGCCGTGACCATTGCGGGCAGCGTCATCGACTCATAGGGCGTGTTGTCCGACCGGCTGGCCAACTCGCTGCCGCGCACCGTCCACGTCGCGGCCGGGTCGACGATCGTCAGGTTCGCAGGCTCGCCCACCTCGAGGGGCCGGCCCTGATCGGGCAGACCGGCGATGCGTGCGGGGTTCTCGCTCATCACCTGCGCCACACCGCGCCACGTCAACAGCCCCGGCTCGACCATGGTCCGCACCACCACCGACAGCGCAGTCTGCAGTCCGAGCATGCCCGGCCGCGCGTTCGCGAACTCACAGACCTTCTCGTGCTCCGCATGCGGCGCGTGGTCGGTGGCCACGCAGTCGATCACGCCGTCAGCGAGCGCCTGCCGCAGCGCCTCGGCGTCGGAAACCTCGCGCAACGGCGGGTTCACCCGGTTGCGGCCGTCATAGCTGACGAGTCGGGTGTCGTCGAGCAGAAGGTGGTGCGGGGTGACCTCCGCGGTGATCGAAATGCCCCGCGCCTTAGCCCATCTGACGATCTCGACGGTGCCGGCGGTGGAGGCATGACAGATGTGCACGCGCGCTCCCGCGTCGCGCGCCAGCAGTGCGTCGCGCGCGACGATCGACTCCTCAGCGGCGCGTGGCCAGCCGGACAGCCCCAGCAGGGCCGCGTTCGGGCCCTCGTGGGCGACGGCGCCGGCGGTCAGCCGCGGCTCCTCGGCGTGCTGGGCGATGAGAACACCCAGGCCGGTCGCGTACTCCAACGCGCGACGCATCACCTGCGGGTCGTGCACGCAGATGCCGTCGTCGGAGAAGATCCGCACCTGGCCGGCCCCTGCGTTCATCAGGCCCATCTCGGTGAGCTGGGCGCCGGCCAGCCCGACGGTCACCGCGCCGACGGGATGCACGTCGACGAGGCCCACCTGCTGTCCGCGATGCCAGACGTGGTCCGTGACCACGGGACTGTCCGCGACCGGGTTGGTGTTCGCCATCGCGAAGACCGCCGTGTAGCCGCCCAATGCCGCTGCCGCGGAACCGGTTTCGATATCCTCCGCGTACTCCCGGCCCGGCTCGCGCAGGTGTGTGTGCAGGTCGACGAACCCCGGGAGCAGCACCTGCCCGGTCGCGTCGATGACGTCGGCGTCCTCGGGCACGTCCAGCCGTGGCGCCAGCTCGGCAATCTGTCCGTCGTCCACCAGCACGTCGACCCGGTCGCCGTCGCCGTAGAGCCGCACCCCGCGGATCAGAACGGTCATGCCGTCACCACCTGGTCGGACCCGACGAGCAGATGGAACAGCACTGCCATCCGCACATGCACGCCGTTGGAAACCTGTTGCAGCACAGCCGATTGCGCCGAGTCGGCCACGGAGAACGAGATCTCCATGCCGCGCACCATCGGGCCGGGATGCAACACGACGGCATGCCCGGGCAGCATGGCCTGGCGGCGTTCGGACAGGCCGTAAAGGATCGAGTACTCCCGCGTGGACGGGAAGAACCCGCCGGTCATCCGTTCAGCCTGCACCCGCAGCATCAGCACCGCGTCGGCGACTGGCAGCTCCGCGTCCAGGTCGTGGGAGATCGTCACCGGCCATCCCTTCGCCCCCACGGGCAGCAGGGTCGGTGGCGCGACCAGCACGACCTCGGCCCCCAGCGTGTTCAGCAGCAGCACGTTGGACCGCGCCACGCGACTGTGCAGGACGTCGCCGACGATCACCACACGCTTGCCCTCGATGCCACCGAGCCGCTGCCGGATGGTCAGCGCGTCCAGCAGCGCCTGCGTCGGGTGCTCGTGGGTGCCGTCACCTGCGTTGATGACAGCCGGACCGTGCCCGTCCTCCTCAGCCGTCCATTGGGCCAGCTGCTGGGCGGCGCCCGACGCCGAGTGCCGGATGATCAGTGCGTCAGCGCCCGCGGCGCGCAATGTCAACGCAGTGTCACGCAGCGACTCACCCTTGCTCACCGATGACCCGGACGCGCTGACGTTGATCACGTCAGCACTCATCCACTTGCCCGCCACCTCGAACGACACCCTTGTGCGGGTTGAGTTCTCGTAGAACATCGTGATGATCGTCCGGCCGCGCAGCGTCGGGAGCTTCTTGACCTCCCGGCCGAGCAGCGCCTGTGCGAAGCGGTCGGCGTCGTCGAGGATGGCCGTAGCGTCGTCGCGGCTCAGGTCGCCCGCGGAGAGTAGGTGCCGTGGGCTCATCGCTGCCGTCTTCTCTTCGCGCAAGCGCTCATCGCTGCCATCTTCTCTTCGCGCAAGCGCTCATCGGACCGGACCTCCGTGGGATGCGATCGTCACGCCGTCGTGCCCGTCGTGCTCAGTCAGCCGCACTTTGACGTTGTCGCTGCGCGACGTGGGCACGTTCTTGCCGACGTAGTCTGCGCGCAAAGGTAATTCACGATGACCGCGGTCGACGAAGACCGCCAGCTGCACGGATCGCGGTCTGCCGACGTCGCGCAGTGCGTCCAGCGCGGCGCGCACCGTACGCCCGGAGTAGAGGACGTCGTCGACGAGCACCACGACTGCGTCGTCCACGCCACCTTCAGGGATCAAGGTCTCGGCGAGCGCGCGCGGAGGTTTGAAGTTGAGGTCGTCGCGATACAGCGTGATGTCCAGCGCGCCATGCGCAACGGTGACACCGGAGAACTCCCGGACCTTGTCCGCGAGGCGCGCGGCCAGCGCGACGCCGCGGGTGGGAATGCCGAGCAAGATGACACGAGGCGCGTCTGGACCGTCGAGAGCGGTTTTCTCGATGATTTGGTGGGCGATGCGGGAAACGGTCCGACCTACATCGGCTGCGGACATCAACTCCCGGTCGGCGGTACCACCCATGTGCGACCTGGACCTCCTTCTCCGCCTCGCGGGACGGATCGTTAAAGGACGCCAAACTGCCGGGAGCTTATCACCGCCGGTTTTGCGCGTTCGCCCTGGGCGCGCCGGGTGGATGGGTAGCGTCTCGACCATGGCCTTCAGGCGGCACAGCCCGCTACGCGGGCGCCGGCTGCGAATCGACGAGGCGATCTTGGAGCGCTTCGCGATGAGTCGTGCGGGTTATCAGTTTCTCCTGCACGTGGCGCCGCCGTTCGATAAGGCGGTGATCCCGCGCAGCAAAGGCCGTCTCAGCGCGATGGGCATCGACAAGGTCGGGCTCGTGACGACGACGGGCGCCAAGTCCGGACAGCCCCGCGTTCAACCGCTTGCATTGGTCGACGACGGTGGCGGGCTGCTCGCAATCGGTTCGAACTACGGGCGCCCGACCCACCCGGCGTGGAGCGCCAACCTGCTGGCCCACCCCGTCTGCACGGTGGAGTTCAAAGGTCCGCCTGCTCAGTACACGGCCGAATTGCTCGCCGCCGACGCCCGTTTCAAGGCGTGGGAGACAGCGGTGGACTTTTATGCGGGTTACGAGAGCTACCAGGCCAGTTGCGCACCCCGCGAGATTCGGGTGTTCCGGCTCCGGCCCGTGGCCCGCTAGGCGGGCCGGTACGCTCATCCGGTGCTCGACGGCAACAAGGACGCAATACGCGAGGCGGTCGACGGCGGCGCACTCTCCGGCGCGGTGACAATGGTCTGGCAACGCGGGGAAGTGTTGCAGCTCAACGAGATCGGCTATCGCGACGTCGAAGCGCAGACACCAATGCAGCGTGACACCATCTTCCGGATCGCGTCGATGAGCAAGCCGGTCACCACTGCCGCCGTGATGATGCTCGTCGACGAGGGGAAGATCGCGCTCGACGATCCGGTCACGCGGTGGGTGCCGGAGTTCGACCAGATGCGGGTTCTCGACGACCACCGAGGCCCGCTGGACAAGACCACCCCCGCTCAGCGGCCCATCACCGTCGACGATCTTCTGACCCACCGCAGCGGCCTCGCCTACGCCTTCTCGGTGGCGGGACCGCTGTCCCAGGCCTACCTGCGGCTCCCCATGCGTCAGCATCCCGACAAGTGGCTCGCGGAGTTGGCCGCATTGCCGCTGGTCAGCCAGCCCGGTGAACGGATGACCTACAGCCACGCCACCGAGGTGTTGGGCATCATCTTGTCGCGGATCGAGGGCAAGGACCTGCACGACGTGCTGGTGGAACGCATCTTCGAGCCGCTCGGGATGCCCGATACCGGATTCTTCGTCACCACCGAAGGCAGACGCCGCGCGGCGACCATGTACACGCTGGACGAGGATGGCCGGCTGAGCCACGACAAGATCGGTCCGCCCCCGATCGTCGCGCCGGCGTTCTGCCAGGGCGGCGGTGGTTTGTTCTCGACGGTCGACGACTACCTCGCGTTCGCCAGGATGCTGCTGGCCGGCGGCGAGGTCGACGGGACGCGGCTGCTGTCAAGCGAATCGGTGCGATTGATGCGGACCAACCGGCTGACCGACGAGCAGAGGCGGCAACCGTTCCTCGGGTCGCCGTATTGGGTCGGGCGAGGCTTCGGGCTCGGGCTGTCCGTCGTCACGGATCCGGCGAAGTCCGGCCCGCTGTTCGGACCGGGCGGTGTCGGCACGTTCGGTTGGCCGGGCGCGTTCGGCACGTGGTGGCAGGCCGACCCGACGGTCGACCGGATCTTGATCTACCTGGTGCAGAACCATCCGACGCTGGCCACCGATGCGGCCGCCGCGGTGGCGGGCAACTCCTCGCAGGCCAAGTTGATGACCGCGCTGCCTAAGTTCGTGCGGAGGACGTACAAAGCCCTGGACGCGTGAGCCGAGTGGCCTTTCGGCGCCTAGCTGGAGGCCATCGCCCGGCGGGCGTACGCACGGACATCCGCGTCACGGTCTTCCAGCGCGGTGCTGAGCGCGCGCTGAGCGTCGTGTTCGGTGGCTGCCCAACGGGTCAGGCTGAGAACGGCGGCTTTGCGCACGTCGAGGTGCGGGTCGTCCAACGCCCGGGACAACGCAGGAACCGCCACCTCGGCCGTCGCACCGGACAGCGCTCGCGCCGCACCTTCGCGGATCTGCCATGCCGGCTCCGTCAGCGCCCGCTCGACTGCCGGCACGTCGTCGTCGTCACAGCCCACCGCGCCCAGAGCCGCCAACGCAGCGGCGCGCACCAGCGGATCGCCGTCGCCAACCAGGGTTCGGATTACCCCAGCGCCCGCCTGCAGGGTCGCCAATCCCCGCGCCGCGGCGATGCGGACCTCCCGGTTCTCGTCGGCCGCCGCGAGCGCGACGCCGTCGACGTCGTCCACGGACACCAGCGCCCGCACCGTCTCGGCCCGCACCCGGTGGTCGACGTCGGTCAGCGTCAGGCGGAAGGCCTCGACATCGCCTACGCGGCGCGCGCTTACGACGTAGATCGCCGCTGCCCGGACGTAGCCGTCCGCCGACGAGAACTGTGCCGCAAGCTCATTCGGCTGCACCAGCACCTCGACGAGCTCGCGGAAACCGTCAGCAGCGGTGCGCCGGACATCGGCGTCGCTGTCTGCCAGCGCGTCACGCAGCGCGGATTCGTATCCGTCGGGCAGATGTTCGACGAGCGTCGCGACCGCAGTGTGGCGCACCCCGCTGTCGGGATCCCGCAGATATCGCGACAGATCCTGCACCGACGGGGACTCCAGCGCCAGCACCTCGGAGATTCGGGGCGACGGTGGTGGCGCGGTGGATTCCTCCCGTAGCCGGGATCGCTGCGAGGTCGGCGCCTGAGCTCCGGCCAGCGGCGGCTGATCGACCCGTACTGCCTCACGCGATGAGGGCACGTGATCGAATCCGGGCACCGCCACGAGGTATGGCGCGACCGGCCGCTTGACGAACTCCATCGAGCCGTCGGCGCCCTTGTGCAGGTTCAGGTGGTAACTCCAGTGCTCGTCGTCGCGGGCCGGAAGGTCGGCCCGCTCGTGGTAAAGCCCCCAGCGTGACTCGGTGCGGGTCAGCGAAGCGCGCGCGGCCATTTCGGCACAGTCGCGAATGAATGTCACCTCGACGGCGCGCATCAGCTCGTGTGGTGTGCGGGCTCCGATCTGCGCGACTTCCTCGCGCATCCGCTCGAACGTCTGCACCGCGATCGACAGCTTCGT
>JAVHWG010000096.1:0-8468 GCA_032159965.1 Mycobacterium sp. | reverse complement strand
CCACCTTCGCCGGCGCCCCCACCGCGATCGAATAGTCCGGGATATGTCCCTTCACCACCGCATGGGAACCGAGCACGCAGCCTCGTCCGACGATGGTGCCGCGCAGGATCGTGACCTTGGCCGCGATCCACGTGTCCGGCCCGATTCGCACCGGGCTCTTGACGATTCCCTGGTCTTTGATGGGCACATCCACGTCGTCCATGATGTGGTCGAAATCGCACACGTAGACCCAGTCCGCCATCAGCGCCGAGTCACCCAGCTCGATGTCGAGGTAGGTGTTGATCACGTTGTCGCGGCCGAGCACCACCTTGTCGCCGAAACGCAGCGAGCCCTCGTGGCAGCGGATCGTGTTCTTGTCCCCGATGTGCACCCAACGCCCGATGTCCAGCACCGCGAGATCCGGGGTCGCCTGAATCTCAACTCCCTTTCCAAGGAACACCATGCCGCGGGTGATGATGTGCGGGTTGGCCAGCTTGAACTTCAGCAACCGCCAATATCGGACCAGGTACCAGGGGGAATAGGCGCGGTTGGTGAGGACCCACCGCAGCGAGGCCAGCGTCAGGAACTTCGCTTGACGTGGGTCGCGTAGTCGGGATGCCCGCCACCGCTTGTGTAGCGGGGCTCCCCACATCGTCGTCATGGCCGGAAAGCCTAGCGCTGGGCCCGACCACTGGGCGTATTACCCTCGGAGGACTGACCGCCGCCCTACGGAAGGACGCATGTTCGCGCGACACCGCACGCCTCGGCGACTTGCGGCGGCGGGCATGGCAGTGCTGGTGGCGCTCACCGCCGCGTGCGGGGACACCGACGGCTGGGTCGACGCGGTACCGGCGGCCGGATGGCCGGCCCAGTACGCCGATGCCGCCAACAGCAGCTACACCGCGACCGCCGGCACCGGCACCTTGAAGCTGCACTGGAGCCGCTCGGCCAAGGGCAGCATGTCCGCGTCCGTCGCGCTCGGTGATAGCAACTACCTGGCGGCCAACGCCCAGACCGCCGCGGGTTGCTCGCTCATGGTCTGGGAATTCGCCAACGCAGGCAGGCAGCGCTGGTGCACCCGCCTTGTTCTGGGCGGCGGATTCGCCGGCGCGCTGTTCGACCGCTTCGACAACCTCTACGTCGGCCAGCCCGGCACCATGATGTCGTTCCCGCCGACTCAATGGGTGCGCTGGCGCCATCCCGTGATCGGGATGCCCCTCACCCCGCGATTCCTGCCGGGCGGCCGGCTGCTGATGGTCACACATCTCGGTCAGGTCCAGGTGCTCGACGCGCACCGCGGAACCATGATCGGCACGGCCGTCGACATGGTGGCTGGACTCGATCCGCTCGACAGCTTGCGCGGACTCACCGACTGCCAGCCCGCGGGCCCGCGGTGCCCGGTCGCCTCCGCCCCCGCGTTCTCGGACTCGGCCGGGTTGATCGTCATCGGGATCTGGCAGCCTGGCGCACCCAGGGCCACCCTGACCGCTCTGCGTTACCGCGGCGGCGATTCTGAGGTGCTCACGCCGGCATGGAACACCGACGCGGTCAAGGGTGGGGTCATCGGCAGTCCGGTCATTTCACCCGACGGCGCATCCGTGTACGTCAACAGCCGTGACGGCAACCTGTGGGCGCTCAATGTCACCGACGGCAAGCCGAAATGGACTGTGCCGCTGGGTTTTTCTTCTCAGACTCCACCTTCAGTGGCGCCGGACGGACTGATCGTGTCCGGCGGCGGCCCGGACGCGAAGCTGGTCGGGGTGCGCGAGAAGGACGGGCGCGGGGCCATCGTATGGCGGCGCGACGACGTGAACGCGCTCTGCACCTCCAGCCAGGCCGGTGCCGGCATCGCCTACACCGTCGTCCGCTCTGCGGGCACCGGGTTGTCGCTGCTCGCGTTCCGCCCGGCCGACGGCAGCACGATCAACACCTATTCGCTACCCCTGGCCACCGGCTGGCCGGTGGGGGTTTCGGTCGCATCCGACCGCCGCGTCATCACCGCGACGAGCGACGGTCAGGTGTACGGGTTCGATCCGTCCTAGCTGTCAGGACACCTAGCCGAGTGGCGCAAGCATCGGCGCGATCGAGGCCCGCGGCAGATGCACGGTCAGCGCCCCCGCCGCCGATGGCAGCATGTCGCCCTGGTCGAAGTAGAAGATCAGCTCATCGTCGGTGAGCGCGAAGTTCTGATAGTGCGACGGATCGAGGCCGCCCGAGAGCTTGACGTGCGAGCCGAGCTGGGTGTCGACGGCCTTCTGAACAGCGGGAAGGATCGCCGGAAGCGGCTTGCTTCCTGGGATGAACAGCGTGTCGAACGTGATCGGCTGGTGGGTGGTGAGGTTGTAGTTGAACGCCTTGTACCAGGTCAAAGGGTGTGCGCCGCCGACGTTCTGGTAAAGCTTCAACGCCGCAGTCTGAGTGCCGGCCGGCGGCGGACCGGAGCGGAGGAGTTCGGAGGTGACGTCCAGTGCGTAGGGCAGCCCCGTCGAGCCCGGAATCCCCGCGACGTTGACGAACCCGTCGCGCGTCTGCCTCAAGTAGTCGACCATCGGCGCGGGGTCGGCGTAGTCCACGGGGAAAACGATGTCCAGCATGTACGCGCCGTTAGCGGTGTGAACCTGGCACGTGTTGCCGTCGACCGCTCCGCCGAAATCCACACACGGGGACTCCGCCGCGGCTTCGACGCGTACCGTCGCGGCCGCCACGAGTGCCACAGCCAGTGCTGCGGCCGCGCGAAGTGAAGCTCTCATGCACCGTCCTTGAAATGTGTTGAGCGCCAGGGTACCCCTGGCTTATCGCGACGGTTGACAAATGAACGCTGTGGCTCGCGCGCGATCTCCCTGGCCGATCCGCGTGATCACCACCGAAAGCCGGCGGCTACCGCGCAGCCGCAAGCGCGGACGCAACACGGCCGGGTCGACGTCGACACCTCGCACCAGGATTTCGGCTGCGGCACAATCCATTTCCGCAAGCGCCTGACGCAGACGCCGTTCGCTGAACGGGATCTGGCCGAGGATCTCGAAGCCCCGGGTCGACGGCGGCAACCGGTTGCCGGAGAGGTACGCGATGTTGGGGTCCAGTTGCCACAGTCCGTGCCGGACCGCGTAGTGCCTGACGAGACCCGCGCGCACCACCGCACCGTCGGGGTCGACGATCCACCGACCCGGGCCGTCCACACCACAGTCGTCGGGCTCGGCGTCGGTGATCTGCTCGGCGTGCCCGCGTTCGCCGAGCATCGTCGCCCGCCGCCGGACCCCCGCGTCGGTCAACCCGGGCGACCACAGGCACGCCTCCCGCACGTCACCGTGCAAGGAGGTGACCTCCACCTCGCCCTCGAACGCCAGACGTTTGTAATCGATTCCTGGAGAACACTTTACGACGTATTCGCGGTCACGGTATACATCGATCAACGCGTCAAGTGGCGGGGTGAAGTCCCGGGGATTCACCAGGCGACGCCCCGCGCTGCGGCGGGCCGGGTCGGCCAGTGCCACGCCGCCGCGACTGACCGGGTGCAGGGCGTCGGCTCGAACAAGTGGAACCTCGGCCACATTGTGCCGCGCCATGGCCAGCCGCACGGGGTCGATGTCGCTGCCCAGCGGGTCGGCGGTCATGCGCAGCGCGGCCAGCTCGGTGCCGATCGAACAGGTCACGTCGTGAACGGTCCGTCCGGCCAGCCGGCGTGCCCGATGCATGGCTACAGGTGCGGCGGTGGCTTGTTGCAGTGCGTCGTCGGTGAATAGCCATTCACCGACATCGCCCAGCTTGGCGACGGCACGGCGGCGCAACAGCACCGTCTCCACCAGCACCGGCGCGCGGTCACCGAGAGCGTCGCGGATCGCGGCGATGTCGGCAATCCGGGTGGCGTCGGTCAGCGAATAGCTGGCGACCTGCGCAAGGGCGTCGGCACCTGCTGCGGACCGCAGGTAGGCGACATCGGCGAGATCAAATGTCAGGCCTACGGCTTTACTCCGGTGATCATCACGTTGTAGTACCAGCTCTTCGGGACCACTCGGCTCCACAGATTTCGGTCGACCCAGCTCAACGCAATCCAGCTGGAGAACGCGAACCTCGCCCATCCCCAGCTGAGGCGCTCCGGTGGGACCGCGGCCTCAAACGTCCGGATCGGCCAACCCAGCATCGCGGCCGTGAACTCGGTGGTGGCGGTCGAGACGTCGACGGCGCCAGCAGCACGCGCCATCTGCTCCAGGTCGGCCGGAGAGAAGGTGTGCAGATCGACGACCGCCTCGAGTGCCGCCGCGCGAGAAGACTCGTCGAGCTCTGCCTGCGGGCGCCGCCAACCGGTCAGCCCGGGTAGCCTCGTCACGTTCGTCACCGCCCGCCACGTCAGCGTCGACAACGGGCGGGCGTACGTTTCGCCTGCGTTGGTCGGCTCGCCCGCGAACACGAAGCGGCCACCCGGCTTCAGCACCCGAACCACCTCGCGCAGCGACAGTCCGACGTCGGGAATGTGGTGCAGCACGGCGTGGCCGACCACCAGATCGAAGGTGTCGTCGTCGTAGGGGATGCCCTCGGCGTCGGCAACCCGGCCGTCGACGTCCAGTCCCAGGTTCTCACCGTTGCGCACCGCCACCTTGACCATGCCCGGCGACAGGTCGGTGACGGAACCGCGGCGCGCCACTCCGCCCTGGATCAGGTTCAGCAGAAAGAAGCCACTGCCGCATCCCAGCTCCAGCGCCCTGTCATAGGGAAGGTTGCGGAGCTCGGCAGCCGGCACGGTCGCGTCGAACAGGTCACGGGCGTAGTCGACGCAGCGCTTGTCGTAGGAGATCGACCACTTGTCGTCGTAGCTTTCCGCTTCCCAGTCGTGGTACAGAACCTGCGCGAGCTTGCTGTCGTGCCGCGCGGCCTCGACTTGCTCAGCCGTCGCGTGCGGCCTCGGAGCCGGATCGCCGGCGACATCAAAGTCAGTGCCGGATTCGTCCAATCTCCCCGTCATAATCCGCAAGCCTAATCGGCGCCTGCATTCGGCACGAACCGTCGGTCCGCGCGGGTGAAAGCTTCGACGTACTGCGTTCGCTCGACTTCCAGACTGCGGCTGTTGATCGCCGCTTTGGCGGCGGCCAGGGCGTGCGGGGGCGCGTCCACGAAACGGGACGCCCAGTCGGCGGCGGCGTCGTAGACGGCGTCGGGGGCAACCACCTCGTCGAGTAGACCGATCGCCAGCGCCTCCTTCGCATCGACGAACCGTCCGGAGAACACCATCTCCTTGGCGGTGCTGTCGCCGACCGTCCTGGGCAGCCGCCGTGCCACGCCGCCGGCGGGTATCAAGCCGGCAAGTATCTCGGTGAATCCCACCTTCGCGTTGTCGCCGCTGACACGCCAGTCGGCGGCCAGCGCCAAGGAGAGCCCAGTACCCAGCGCGTACCCGGTGATAGCGGCGACGGTCGGTTTCGAGATCGCCGCGACGGCCTCGGCCGCATCCTGCCGCAGCCGCGCGGCCAGCTCGGCCTCCGCGTTGTCGAGCGACCGCAGCTCCTCGAGGTCGTCACCTGCGGAGAAGATCTCGTGCCCACCGAAGAGAATCACGGCGTTCACGTCGTCACGCCGACCCACCTCTGCGGCCACCGCGACGATCTCCCGGCAGGCCTGACGTGTCAGCGCGTTGCTCGGCGGCCGGGACAACACCATTGTCGCGATGCCCGGGCGCTCGTCGCCGACGTAGACGCTGACGAACTCGTTCATGCCCAGGGCCGGTCACCGCGGAGCTGGTGATATCGCTGCGCGTCAAAGAATTCCAGGCTCCAGTTGCCTTCGGTACCAATGACTTCCGTTCGCATCGCGATGATCTCACGTTCGGCGGACAGGATCTCATCGACAGTGCGCCCGAACGTCGGCAGCGTATCCATCTGCGTCCAGGTAGGTGGCAGCAAAAAGGTGCGACCGGCGGCGAAATCCTCTATCGCCTTGGCGGGCAGGGTCCACTCGGCTGACACCGCCTCGCTCGTCTTATCGTCGGCGTGCTGGCCCTCAGGGAGCGCCGCGACGAAGAAGTAGGTGTCGTAGCGCCGCGTGTGACCCCGGGCCGGCGTCACCCAGTTGGCCCATGGCCGAAGCAAATCCGAACGTAGAACGAGGTTTTCGCCGCGCAAGAAATCGCTGAGCGCAAGGTCGCCGCTGGCCAGTTGCGCGCGAGCACCGCTGTACGCCGACGCATCGCCGACGACGCTGTGCTCGTCGGGACCGGCGAGAAGGACGCCGCACTCCTCGAACGTCTCCCGCACGGCGGCACAAACCAGCGCAAGTGCCAGGGCGTCGTCCACCGCCATCCGTTGCGCCCACCAGTCCGGTGTGGGCCCGGCCCAGGCGATGTCGAAATCCCGGTCGCGGTCGTCAACACCTCCACCCGGGAAAACCGTTGTGCCCGGCGCGAAATCCATCCGCGAGTGCCGTCGCAGCAAGAAGACGGCGACACCGTCGGCGCTATCCCGCAGCAGCATCACCGTCGCCGCCGGGCGGGGCTCCATCGGTTGCTCCGTCACAGCTGCCTCCTGTGGGCGGCGCGAACCCGTACGCGCCGTGCGAAGTAGCGGCCTTCGATCACTTCCAGCGCGATCGACTGACCGAACGCTCTGGACAGGTTCTCACCGGTCAGCACGTCACTCAGAAGTCCCGCGGCGACGACCTCCCCTTGCGACAGGATGAGGCAATGGCTGAAACCCTGCGGGATCTCCTCGACGTGGTGGGTGACCAGCACCATCGCCGGCGCGTCGGCATCGGCGGCCAGGTCGGCAAGGCGCCCCACCAACTCCTCGCGGCCGCCCAGATCCAGGCCAGCAGCGGGTTCGTCGAGAAGCAGCAGCTCGGGGTCGGTCATCAGCGACCGGGCGATCAGCACACGTTTGCGTTCACCCTCGGAGAGCGTGTCGTAGATTCGCTCGGCCAGGTGCTCGGCACCGACGCTCTCCAGCATGTCGACGGCCTGGGCGTAGTCCATGTCGTCGTATTTCTCACGCCAGCGGCCCATCACCGCGTAACCGGCGGAGACCACCAGGTCGCGGACGACCTCGCCGGCAGGCACCCGCTGCGAGAGCGCAGAGCTGCTCAGCCCGACCCGAGAGCGCAGTTCGGCCATGTCGACGCGGCCCAGCCGCTCGCCCAGGACATACGCTCGGCCCGACGATGGGTGTTCCATCGCTGCGGCGATTCTCAACAGAGAGGTCTTGCCCGCGCCGTTGGGACCGATGACCACCCAGCGCTCGTCCAGCTCCACAGACCACGTGACCGGACCGACGAGACGTTGACCGCCGCGCCGCAACGTTATGTTGTGGAAGTCGATCAGCAGGTCGGGGTCGGGCGCGCCGCCGCCAAGATTTCCCCGGTCGCTGCGCTCCTGCCCGCCGGTGTCCACCACCAGACCATGGTGCCGCATGTGTACGGGTGTGCGGGTCACCACCCCCCGCGCGCGTTGGGCCCCGTCCCCGCCGGCGAGCGGGCGCTAGTTGGGCGGGATCTCGACCCGGCGCAGCATGCCGTCCACCGCGTCCGCGGCCTCGATTTCACCGCGCGTCACGCCCAGGATGAACAGCACGGTGTCCAGATAGGGGTGACTGAGGGACGCGTCTGCGACCTCGCGCAGTGCCGGCTTCGCGTTGAATGCCACACCGAGGCCCGCGGTGGCGAGCATGTCGATGTCGTTGGCGCCGTCCCCGACCGCTACGGTCTGCTCCAGGGGCACACCGGCCTGCTGCGCAAAATCCCTCAGCGCCTTGGCTTTTCCAGCCCGGTCGATAATCGGCCCGACCAGCCTGCCCGTCAATGCCCCGTCGACGATCTCCAGTTCGTTGGCCGCCACGAAGTCGAGCATCAGTTCGTGCGCCAGCGGGTCGATCACCTGCCGGAACCCACCGGACACCACGCCGCAATGGAACCCCAGCCGACGCAGCGTGCGCAGCGTAGTCCGGGCGCCGGGGGTGAGCTCGAGCTCGTCAGCGACCTCGTCGAGGACGCTGGCGGGCAGGCCCTTCAGGGTCGCGACTCGCTGTCGCAGTGACTCGGCGAACTCGATCTCCCCGCGCATGGCCGCCTCCGTGATCGCGGCCACTGCCTCGCGCGCTCCGACGCGCTCGGCCAGCATCTCGATGACCTCCTGCTGGATCAGCGTCGAGTCGACGTCGAAGACGATCAGCCGCTTCGCCCGGCGCTCGAGCGTGGTGTCTTCGACTGCGACATCGACCTTTTCGTCGGTCGCGACGCGGGCCAGTGCGATCTGCAGATCGCGGGCGTGGTCCACGGGTACCGAGACCCGCAGTTCCAGGCCCGTCACCGGATAGTCGGACACCCCGCGGATGGAGTCGATGTTGACGCCCAGCGCGGCGAGCTCGCTTGCGACGGCGCTGAACGCATGCGCGGTGATGGGTCTGCCCAGGACGACGATCGTGTGTGTCGAGGGTTCGCGCATGATCGGCGAGTCGTCACTTCGCTCTATCGAAACATCAAGGCCCACATCATGAATGGCACGTTCAACGTCG
>JAVHWG010000091.1:0-3578 GCA_032159965.1 Mycobacterium sp. | reverse complement strand
CAGTCCTCTTCACCGCGATCACCGTGCCCGCCGACGGCACCTACCTGATGAAGATCTCCTACCTGGACGGCGATTCCTCGCGGCAGGCGATCGTGACAGCGAACAGCGGCACACCGGTCTACCTGAACCTCGTCGGCACGAACAACAACGACTGGTCCACGCCGCAGACGACAACGTTCCCGATCACGTTGCACGCGGGCACGAACTCCATCCAGATCGGCAATCCGTCGGATTATGTCTCCGACGTCGACGCGGTATGGGTCTGACGTGGTGTGACCTGACAAGCGAGCGCAAGCCGGCCTGAGGTCGGCCATGGGCCGGCCTCTCTCGAAACCCGGAGGCCGGCCCTCGGTCGCAGGGCTCAGGGCCCTTCTTGTCCGACGAAGGCGCGGAGCACCGACACCGCGGCGCCGCGAGCCCAGGCGTCGAAGGTGTGCGGCCGCAGCCGCAGTTGACACTCGGCCGCGGCACCGAACGCGTTGGCGGCAAAAGCCTTGCGTAGCTCGGCGTCGTAGACCTCGAAGTTGTTGACGGCTTCGCCTTCGATCACCGCGACTCTCGGTCCGATGAGGTTCACGACAGCGGCGATCGCGCTGCCAATCACGGATGCGGCACGATTGAAGGCCCCGACAGCCGCAGGGTCGCCTTCATGCGCGAGTCGGACGACCGCCGCCATGTCGAGATCGGCGCGGCCGGTCGCGGTACGGACCGTGGTCAGGATCGCATCCGATGAGGCGACTGTCTCGACGCAGTTGGTGCGACCGCACGTGCAAACCAGCCCTGCGTCAGCCAGCGGCAGATGGCCGATCTCGCCGGCGACGCCGAAAGATCCGTTCACGACGTCTCCGTTGAGGTAGATGCCGCAGCCGATCCCCGACCCGATCGTCACGACCACGAACGAGTCGACCTTTCCGCCACCAACGCCGAACCATTGCTCGGCGAGGGTGAGTGCGTGAACGTCGTTGTCGATCCGCACCGGAACGCTCAGGCGTTGCTCGAGCAGGTCGCGCAACGCGACGTCATGCCATCCCAACAGGGGAGAGTGACGTACCCGTCCGGCGTTCGTGTCGATGTCGCCCGATACCGAAACTCCCACTCCGACAAGACGATCCTGCATCGGGCCGAGACGCTTGATTAACGCACGGGTGACGAGTTCGACAGTGCGGGCGACCTGGCCGATCGTATGCTTCGGCAGTCGCCGGCGTTCACGATCCACAATCGTCGCGTCGAAATCGGTCGTCACACCGATGATCTCCGACTCGGTGACCTTGATGCCGATGATGCGCACGGCTTCCGGGATCGCACGGATCGGCGTGACCGGGCGTCCCAGAGCCGCTGCGCCGCGCCGGGTGCCATCGAAGGTGACGAAGCCGGCGTCGATCAACGGCGTGACCGCCTTCGTGACAGCAGCCTGCGACAGACCGGTGCGGCGAGCGATGCCGACTCGAGCGATCGGTCCGGCACTGAGAATGCAGGTGAGAACAGCCGTGGCCGCCGGGCTGGCCGGCGGCAGGGCGCGACGGGGTTGGCCCAACGGAAGGGCTGCTCGCGACGTCATCGCAGGTCCCCTCGTGCGAGCGACGGGTAGTTCACCCGCGTCAGTGTAGCGAGGGCGTGAGGTTCCCCGGCAATTTATTGAGCGCGGCAAGTATTCGATCAGATTGTGGTGACGGCGCCAAACCACCTGCTCCGGCGCCGCCGGTTCGCCGCTACGACGGCCCGCTGCCGCAGGCGTCCCAAGATCTGCGGACGGACGGTTTCGGCGCCGTTCGAAATGCGCTAACCGAGCAGGAGCATTATCGAGCGGCTGCTCGGCGAGGACTGCCACGTCGCGCCGGCCCGCATGTTTTTCGTCCGGGCGGCGTCCCGTGGGACGAGCGCATCCCGTACCCGGGTGTTCATGGTTGGCTGCCCCATCCCACCAGCAGCTGCCGTCCTCCATGCCGCGATGGTGCAATGGGCGCCGAACACGCACTGAAGCCGGTTCTGGTTTCCTCCGGTTGGAGGATCGTTTTGGAGCACGGAGGCTCCGGTGCCGCCGTTTGTGGCGCACCATAGGGCGCCAGGACGTAGGCGTCAGGCGTCAGGCCGCCAGCCGCCAGGCGGAGGAGGAAGTTCGCCGGTGAACGCGACTTCCTCGGCAATGTCACGCAGCTTGCGGTGCAGACGTTGGCTGGCGGCGCGCAAGTTGTCGAACGCCTGCTCGGCCGTCCACTGGTTGCGGGCCATCAAGATCCCGGTCGCCATCCCGATCTGGCGGTTGCTCAGCAGCGCCACCTCCAGGTGGGCGGCCTTGTCCCGTTGAGCGGTGGCTTCCAACGCCTGGCTCGCATAAATCGCGAACAGCGCGCCAGTGGCGATGTCGACGTCGGTGAAGGCGTACGTGTTGCGTGCGAAGAAGTTCAGCGCGCCGCGTTGATCGCCGTCCAAGAAGAGGCGGACACCGAAGCTGCTTCCAGCTCCGGCTCGCGCTGCCCGCGGGCCGAACGTCGGCCACTGCGGGTCGACCGCCAGGTCGTTGCTGCGGGTCACGTCGTGTTCTGCGATCGCGTCCAAACATGGGCCCTCGCCCGCCTCGTACTGGATCGCATCGATCTCATAGGCGAGCGAGTCGGTGCCGGCCAGTGTCTGCGGGGCGTTGGAGCCGCGGATGTAGGTCAGCGACACTGCGTCGGCGTGTGGCACCGCCCGGGCAGCGAAATCGGTCAACCGCGCCGGAGTCACCGCGCTGCCCTGAGTGCCCAGCATCGCACTGGCCAGATCTGCCAACTGGGCGAGCAGCACAGGGTCGCTCAGCCGCCGAGGGTCATCGGTCATCGGGCCCCCCTCCGATCTTCCCCGCCGCCAGAAAGCACACCGGGGCGCCTCATCTGCTCGACTGTAACCGGCCGTCGAGGGATGCGGTGACGGTTGAGCCCGGCAGGCCCAGCCCAATCTGAACGACCATCAAACCGGATAAGGGCACGGATAAGCTCGCGCGATGGACCAGCTCGCGAACGGCGACCGATGAGTTCGCTGGGCTCGCGCCGTCTTAGTAGAGGACGGAACCTTCAGATACGACGTTGGGAAGAAGGAATCATGAGGACGATCACCGCGGGCTTGTTCATCGCACTCGACGGTGTCGTTGAGGCGCCCGACCAGTGGCACTTCCCGTACTTCAACGATGAGATGGGCGCCGCCGTGAGCGCGACCCTCGGGACGGCCGACACGATGCTGTTCGGCCGCAAGACCTACGACAGCTTCGCAGGAGCCTGGCCCGTGCGGGAGGCGGCCGGCGGGGAGGACGCTGCTTTCGCCAAGGCGCTCGGCGACGCCCGCAAGCTCGTCGTTTCCAACCGGCGACTCGAGTTCACCTGGCGGAACTCCGAGCAACTGCAGGGTGAGCTCGTCGAGGCTGTTATCGCGCTGAAGAACGAGCCCGGTGACGGCACCATCGGCATGAGCGGCTCGGTTTCGGTTGTCCGCCAGCTGCTGTCCGCGGGGCTGCTGGACGAGCTGCACCTGTTGATGCATCCGATCGCGGTCCGCAAGGGCGCGCGCCTGTTCGACGACGGCGAGCTCCCGATCCCGCTTGCGCT
>JAVHWG010000058.1:0-7761 GCA_032159965.1 Mycobacterium sp. | reverse complement strand
CTGGGCGTCACCCGAGATACCGACGCCGCACTGAATGCCGTCGCTTCTGCCGATGCCGCACGCCTCGACGCCGTGCTGGTGCGCGACAGCCTGTGGGCGCGTCTGTGGCCGCACATCCGAACGGAGCCAGTGTTCGATGCGCTCGCCGACAACGAACGACGGCGTTTCTCCGCCCTTGCCGAAGCCGCATCCCGGCGCGACACGACGCTGCCGCGGCATTTCACGGACCACCCCGTGCTGCGACAGGCAATCGCCATCGTCACTGCGCATCGACTTCTGTCGACCGCCTTCGGACGTGCCGTGGAAGCTGTCGGCCCGATACGCGCATCTGCCGAGCTGGACATATTCGGCGACCACACGCTGTACGAAGTGCTCGTCATCCTGCACGCCGCGCGCCCGCCCTGGCGCACCGTCTCAGAGCTTCCCGCGCTCGAGTCTCAGGTGGGCTTGCCATCGCCAGCTCTGCTGACTCGACCCTGCTTCGAGGTCGCTTGGGAGACAGCGGCTTTCATCGATCCAGTCAAGGTGCTACCCTTCATGCACTGGTGCATGAAGCGTTGGGATACGCTGCCTACACTGCTAGAGATTTCGCACTTGGGAACTAAGATCGGGATCATTACCCACTGGGGACGCTGGATCGAGCCCGCGGGCAGCGAGTGGTTCAGCCTCAGTCGCTCGGGCTTGAAGCGCGTTGTGGTGCGGCGGTCACGCCATCTTCGCGACATGGGCGAGAAGGTCAGCCAGACGATCACACTCGACGGGGTCGAGTACGAGCACGTGTGCCCGGGGCTCTTCTGCGAACTTCCGCGCATCTTCACACGCGCTGGCGGGCCCGAGCGGCTGACCGTGTGGCCCGTCAGGCCCGGTCAGACAGACTTCGCCACCGACGCGATCCGCGCCGACTACGGTGCGTTGTGGGCGGCCGGCCTGATCGACATGCCGCTTCTGACGTGCCCGAAGGAGTGGGAGCTGACGTGACTTCCAATGCAGCGGAATCGATAACCCTGTCGCAGGCCGGCGCGCTGATCGCGACGATGGCCCACGAGCAGAGCCTGCTGTTGTTGTCAGCGCCCGGAGTCGGCAAGTCCGACCTCATCAACCAGACCGCGGCCGCGGCGGGCCTGGAATGCCGGTCGCTGCTCGGTACTCAGATCGCCCCCGAGGACGTCAGCGGGGTACCGCGGATCGTCGGTGAGCGCACGGTGTTCTGCCCGCCGCGTGTGCTGCTGCCAGAGGATCCCGCGCCGTTCTGCCTGTTTCTCGACGAGCTTCCGGCCAGCGCGCCCGACGTCCAAAAGGCTTTCTATTCACTACTTCTCGAGCGTCGTATCGGAGAGTACCGGCTGCCGCCCGGGTCGTGGGTAGTGGCGGCCGGCAACCGCGCGGAGGACCGTGCGCTGGTGCGCGCACTGAGCAGCGCGCTGGTGAACCGGGTGGTGATTCTCAACGTGCGGGTAGACCTGCGGGAGTGGCTGATGTGGGCGCGGGCGAACGGGATTCGGTCCGATATCCAGGCTTTCGTCGTCTTCCAGCCGCAGGCACTCGCCCGCCCGGTGCCGGCGGAGCCCGTCCCGTTCTCAACCCCACGAGCCTGGGCGTCGTTGTCGCGCGCGTTGGATCTCGTTGAACAGAAGGGGATCATGGACATCGCACTTCGACGGGCACTGGCGTTCGGCCGGGTGTCGGCGCAAGACGCGGCCGTCTACTGCGCGCTCGCCGAGCACAACGTCACCACGCCGCAGCCCCTTGAGGCCTATCTGAACGGCACGGCACGGCTGCCTGAAGACGACTCCGCTCGCTGGTTCGTGCTGAACTGGATTCGCGAGGAGCTGTCGCGGCGGCTTCAGGAACACGATCTGACCCACTACGACTACGTCAACGAAGGTCCCTTCACCGTGGAATCGGTGACGCCGGAACAAGTCAACACGTTCCTGCTCAGCCTGCCGCAGGAGCACCGTTTCGCCCTGCTCGTGGACATGATCGAGGTGTGGTCACAGCTCGGAGCCGACCAGTCATTGCTGCAATCGCTGGTGGAACTGACCGGCATCTGAGGGACGGACAGGATGGATGAGGACGAAGCCAGTCGCGCCCTCGACGCTGCGAAGCGGGCGATCGGCCTGGTGTGTGTGAACCTTCCGCACTTATCCGGCCTGGCACATTCTGTTCGCATCGCCGCCGAAGACCGCGTGGGCACAGCAGGTGTCTTCGCGTCCGGCCGCCTGGTGGTCAACCCTGAGTGGTTCCTCGAATTCACCGACGCCGAACGAGCTTTCGTGATCGCACACGAGCTGCTGCATCTCGCGCTGAGTACCCATGTTCGCACCGGCGGCGTCGACCCTCGCAAGTTCAACGTGGCGCACGATCTGATCATCAACGACATGCTCGAAACGGAGCTGCGGATGCAGCCGCCCGGTGGAGGCGTTCGCCGGGCAGGGGCTCGACATCTTTCCGCGGAGGCGTTGATGCTCGACCCGTCGCTGCCGGCAGACGGCACAATGCCCGACACCGCGATGGGCGCCGCGATGAGGGACGCGCTCGGACTCGGCAACGTGAAGAAGAGTCCGGAGGACGTGCTCGATGCGGCGCTGGAGGCGGAGTGGTTCCCAGACGAGACTGCGCGTGCGCGCGCTTCCGCTACTACCGCGACCCAGAATCAGGCCAGGAAAGTCCTGGCACTGCAGCAGATTCAAGAGTCCGCCCGAGCCGCGGCACAACACGTGGCCAGCGAGACCGCCGGCCACTGGCGCAGCACTGACGACAGCTATGCCACATCCGCCTACGTCGACGCGCTTGAAATCTCGTATCGGCCGCCGTGGCAACTCGCACTGCATCGCTGGCTGGATGCGGTGACCACACCGGTCCGCACGTACTCGCGGGCCTCTCGCCGAGCCGGGGGACGCACGGACATCGTGCTTCCCGGGCGCATGCGCGATGCCCGGACGATCTCCATCGTGCTGGACACCAGTGGATCCATGACCAGTGACATCGCGCATGCACTCGGGTCGATCATGTCGTTCGGGCGCGGCGCCAATCTCGAGACCGTGCGCATCGTCCAGTGCGACACCAGCGTGACCTCCGACGAAATCGTCTCGATCGACGACCTGGCCACCTATCGCGTCAGCGGTTACGGCGGAAGCGACATGACTCCCGCCATGTTGCATCTGGCCGGGGACCCGGAGACGACGGCAGTGGTGGTGATCACCGACGGTGGTATCGAGTACCCGCACGAGCCCATGCCCTACGAGGTTCTGTGGGTTCGGTATCAGGACTACTACGACGATTTTCACCCCGAGTACGGCCACGTGATCCACGCGCGTTCCGACGACGCCTGACTGCGCGGTCAGCTCGACGCAGGGGCGCCCCACATCACACCGCGGATGATGGCCGACTGGGGAATATCCTCCACCGCAACCAGTCCCGTTGGTGCATCGCATACCCAGTCGATCGCATTCACCACACGGGCCGCCGTCGAGATACACCCAGCATCAGTGGAATCAAGAACGGGATGGGTGAGGTGGGTATTGATCTCGACACGTGGTTCACCCTCGATGATCACGCGGTGCACGCCTGTCTGCCCGTCGGGTGGGAACTCCCAGTCGGGTGCCGCCGCAGAGGTCAGCCTCGTCACGTGCTCCATGGTGATCACCGGCCGGCCGTCCTTGACACCCTCTGTGGCAAAGCGAACCGCCGCCATCCCGCCGGGCTCCACCGTCATCATCGTGCACTCGATTCGCTCCGGGGTGAACCAGCGTTCGGCACGGTCGCGCACCTCATCGAGTTCGAGGCCGAGGTTGTCGGCCAGGCTGTACACCTGCCCGCCCCACATCGACTTGATGACACCGGGCAGGAACATCAGTGGCAGATCATCTTCGGCGGATGTCCCGAACCCCATTGCGGCACCAGTGAATTCGGCATCGTCATAATTGGCGTAGTCGAAGATCTCCTGCACGGTCACAGAAGTGGCCCTGGTGGTGAGGCTCAGCGCGGTGTGTACCAGGGTGTCACCGGAGTAACCCGGGTCTATTCCATTGACGTAGAGCGAGGCATTGCCGGCCGCACAAGCCTTCTCCAGCGGCTCACGCAACCATGCGTCGGCATGATGTGGAGCCACCATCCAGACCATCGACGTGGCCACCACGTTCGTGCCCGCGGCGAGAAATTTGGTCATCTGTTCGAGCGCCTCCATCGGTCGCGTCTCGGCGAGCGCGGTGTAGACCACACAATCAGCGTCGAGCCCTACCAGTGCATCGACGTCGTCGGTGGCGACGATGCCGGTCGGTTCGGCCACCCCGCACAGTTCGGACGCGTCCCGGCCGATCTTCGCCGGGCTCGAGGCGTGGACTCCGACGAGTTCGAGGTCGGGCCGCCCGATGATCGCCTTCAGCGAGTGCTGCCCCACGTTTCCCGTCGAGAACTGGATTACTCTGCGCATCATGGCTTTCAGTAGTCGGGGATGGGGAGCGGCGAGTTGTTCCCCTCGATGCCGCCGTCGACGTGGAAGACCGAGTTCGTCGCGTAGCAGTCGCGGGTAGACAGATACACCGTAAGCCGGCCGAGGTCCTCCACGTTCCCGAGACGATGCAGCGGGGTCGCCTCGTTCATCTTCTCCAATGACCCTGGCATCAGGTCAAGGCTGCTCTGCAGGCCGTCGGTGGCGAAGGAACCCAGCGCGATGGCGTTGACGCGGACCTTCGGCGCGAGTTCCTGGGCCATGGCCCGGGTGAGCGCTTCGAGTGCGCCCTTGGCGGTGCAGTACGCGGTCAACGCGCGGATGCCGAATCGCGCCGAGCCGGAGGAGATGTTGACGATGGAACCGTGTCCGGCCTCGAGCATGTGCGGCGCCGCCAGCTGGCTCATGATGAACGCGGACGTGACACACCAATCGAACGTGTGCCTGAAGTCTTCGTCGGTGATGTCGAGAAACCTTGCGTAGGTGGATCCGCCGACGTTGTTGACGAGAATGTCGATGCGGCCGAAGCGCTCCATCGCCGTACTGACGACGCGCTCGCCGTCGGGACGGCTCATTGCGTCGGCGACGATCGCCAGGCCCTTGCCACCCGCGCTCTCGATGCCGCCGATCGTGCCCACGATGTCCGACTCAGTGCGCGCCGTACCGACAACTGTTGCGCCGGCCTCTGCGAGCACTCTGGCAATGCCCTGACCGACACCTTTTCCCGCGCCGGTGACGATAGCCACCTGCCCCTCCAGTTGGAACTGCTCCATTGCCATGCAGGGCTCCTTGCGACGGTCGTTGGCGTGCCGTTGACATCTAAGGACTAAAATTGACTGAAGTCAACGACTGTCCACGGAATCGATACCCGCCTGCTGGACGACGCGATACTGTCATCGCTGTCGGGCGAAACGGGAAGGCGACATGGCAACGGTGGAGAGGCCGTCGGCACGGGAGAACAAACGCCTCCAGACCAGAGAGCGTCTGATGGGCGCTGCCATCGCCGAATTCAAACGGTCGGGCATCGCCGAGGCCGACGTCAGCGCGATCGTGACCGCGGCGGGTGTCGCCCACGGCACCTTCTTCTTTCATTTCCCCACCAAGGAGCATGTTCTGCTGGAACTGGAGCGTCGCGAAGAGGATCGCATCGCAAAACACTTCGGCCGTTTCATGGACTCGCATCCCGACCTTCCGTCGGTGCTGAAAGAAGCGGTACGGCTCGTCGTGGGCCTGGAGCGCCGGCTCGGTGATGCCCTCTTCAAAGATTTTCTTGCACTGCACTTTTCGCAGACAAGGCCGCCGGCAGAGAACGAGAAGGACCACCCGCTGGTTGTCGCGGTAGCCCAGGAGATCGAGCGTGGGCAGGGGCGCGGTGAGATCGATGTCAGTGTGATCCCGGTGAACAGTGCGGTGTTCTTTCTCCTCGGCCTGTACGCGCTGTTGACCACGATGACCGAATGGCCCACGCGCGGCGAAATTCTCGATGACTACGTGACGAGAACGCTGCGCAGCATGGAGGCTCGCTGATCGAGGTCGCCAGAAACTGATGATTGACTACGGTCAGTTCTTGGCAGATCGTAATGCCCGTGGACATGCCGACGTTGAAGCGGGGCCGCCCCGACAGCACCGACCGCGACGGCCTTGGCGTGGACGAACACATCGAGACTTCCCGACTTGCCCAGCGGCAGGCCGACAAGTGGATGATCTCCGGCGGCATGCTCATCGGTACGGCCGCGCTGGGGGTGTTCGGTCTGCCGCTTTTCCTGCGTGGAGTGTGGCTGCAGCGCAAAGCACTGCGAGACGGGTTGTCGGTTCGGCCGATGCTGGTCACCCTGCTCGGATACCTGGTGATCATCGATGCCGCCATCAACACCGTGGGCTGGGCACTCGACACCGTGGCGAACCACACCCTGCTGGCCCGCGTGCTACTCAACGGATGGGGCAACATGTTCGACGCGGGTTACTTCTGGCACTACAACGAGTTCTGGATCGGCGGCGCAGCAGGTCCGGGTGAGAAGGGCTGGGAGATCGGGCTGATTCTGACCGTGTTCACGATGAGGATTGCCGCGGCGATCGGGTTTCTTCAGATGAAGCGCTGGGGTCACCAGTGGATGGTCATCACGTGCTGGATGGGCGTGGTGATCTGGATCGCCTACGTGTTCAACATGACCATGTACGCCGACGTGCGCTTCGCCGGCGTGGTGTTCCCGGTCATCGGCTGGTGGCTCTACGACATCTTCTACATCACCCCCTTTCTCGCGATCCCCTACCTGCACACCGTCAACCGGGAAATCTTCTCCGACTGACTTCGTTCATTGACTTAAGTCAGCAAAAGGGCTACAAAGGCAGCAGCGGCGGCCGCGCACCATCCGTGAAGGGGAGGTCGATCATGGTCTGGCTCTGGGAGATTCTTCGATATGTCGCCGCATGGGGCGGCACGTGCCTGATCATCGCGTTCTGGTACTGGATGTTCTCCAGCATCGGAACCTTCTGACGCTCCATGGCTGAGCCGTCCGCGACCCATCCGCTAACGATCGAGCGCAGTTGCGCGTTGACGGCGGTCGCATTGAGTGAGCAGCGCCGTGTGGGTGCGCGGCTGCTCACAGGCGACAAGCGCAGCTTCAGCTTGAGCGCCGACCTGTCCCTAGTGCATGTTCCGTACCCGGTGCCGAGCACCTGGACGCGGCGAACGTTGACGTGCGGTATCGCGCTGCAATGTTCGCCCTCAAAGGACCGCCTCGCCCATTACCGACTGAGAGACCTGTCGGCTAGAGAACTCAGGGCGCTGTCCATTGTGGAGGCAGGTGTGGCATGGGGCTGGATCGCTTCCCGGTGGCCTGGGTTGACGACCGAGATGCGGCGGATGCTTCCGGATCTCGATGCGGCCGACGCCGGCACCGAAGCCACCGTGATGCTGGACCGCGCGATCGAGCTGGCACGGAGTGGGGATCCACTTGTGGAGCACCCGCTGCTGGGCACCCTGCCGACGACCTTGTCGACACCGCGAGGACTCACCAGCGCGATCCGCCGTTTCGGCAGGATGCCGTGGACGAGCACCCAGAAGCGCCACCCCCGGCCGTACTCGGTGCCGATCGGTGGCGACGGCGGCGTACGCAATCCCAACCTTCCGCCGCCGAGCAGACCCGAGGACAACGACCTCGACTTCACCCCGGAACGCAGGCAAGGAATCCCCTACCCTGAGTGGAACGGGTGGACGAAAAGCTTTCTGCCCAACCACGTCGCGGTCATCGAACGCACACACCGCAGTCGTGGACAACAAACCGCGCCGGTTTCCGCCGATCTGCGGAAGT
>JAVHWG010000041.1:0-3818 GCA_032159965.1 Mycobacterium sp. | reverse complement strand
ACTGACCGCGGCAGATGTGTGCGCGGATCGGGGGCCGCGGACGTCCAGGCTCTGGATCGCTGCGACTGCAAGGTTGAGCGGGAGGCTCGATTGTGGACGGCAGATCTTTCATGAGGACTGAGGACTCGGGTGGGGACTGAGCTTCCCGATTTCGGCGAGTACCACGTCCACGTGCGGACGCACTTGTGCCCGTAGGTCGTCGCTCCAGGTTTCGTCGCTGTAGCGGCACATGAGGTACAACTGCTTCGCGTGTTCCAGGACCAGCCGGTGCTGGGCGGGAAGGCGAGCAAGAGCCCAGTCGGCGGCGGCATCCTTGGACTTGATCTTACCGGTGGCTAGCGTGGTCCAGATCCAAGACAGGTCAGTACCACGTTGCGCGAGTCGCCGTGCAGGTCGTTGATCAGGTCTGGGATGCCGGCCAGGCTTCCGCGGACCAAGTCGTGGACGGGCACGGCATCGAGGAGTTCGTCGGGTGGCGGACCGGTAAGCGGTCGGTTGCCGGCGAGCGTCTGCGCGATCATGACCGCGAGGTTGGTCATCGGCACCGGTTGTGGTGGGCCGCCAGCGGCTATCTGGTCGCGTAGCCAATCACCGTAAAGGAAGTCTGCTACAGGCGGGAAACGCCAGGGCCGGACCTGGGACTGGACCACCGCGGTCAGTTCGACCGACCGCGTCTGCGGACCCGCGCCGGAGATCCGGAGGAGTTCGTTAGTGAGCACATATCGTTCGCGGTCGGTGAGGCTGTGCTCGGCGACGACCAGGATGTCGATGTCGCTGGCTGGCCGAAGCCCGCCCTGCACGACGGATCCGTGCAGGTAGGTGCCCAGCGCTTGCTGTCCGAGGGTGTTGTTGACCAGCCGTGCGATCGTCCCGAGCTGATCGTTCACTACGCTGCACGAGCGAACCGGGCAGATGGATCTGAATTAACAGGCTCGATGAGCGGTTGGCGCAAGCGTGCTCTCTTCGGTCACAATCGTGTGACCGTTCGCGCCATGGTCGTCACGCTGCGCGGCGCCCGATCGGCGGCAAATGAGTTATCGGTTGTTGATCGGTCTGGACACGAGGACGCTGTGCTGCATGGGCGCTACGGAACTTGGGTCGGCGGAATCGGCGAAGCTCAGGCGCGCCGGTCGCGAGGACGCCGGAGCCGTCGCCGACGTTCTGATTCGCTCCCGCCGAGCGTCGGTTGGGCTTATCCCGCCCGGCGTGCACTCCGACGACGAGGTCCGGCAGTGGGTCAAGATTTTCGTGATCGTCAAGCGAGAGGTGTGGGTGGCGGAATCCGCCGACGGACGGGCGCTCGCGGTGCTGGTGCTGGACGGCGACTGGGTTGATCAACTTTACGTCAACCCGGCGTGGACCGGTTTGGGGCTGGGCTCACGGCTCATCGAGCTTGCGAAGTCGCGTCGACCAGCAGGTTTGCAACTGTGGACGTTCGTGACGAACGTCAAGGCAAGGCGGTTCTACGAACGACATGGCTTCGCCGTCGTCGAAATGACGGACGGCCGGGGCAACGAGGAGAAAGAGCCCGACATCCGCCTCGTCTGGCCAGGTTGCCAGGTGCTGCCCGCCTGACCGCGCCGTCACCGGACGGGGCAAGTAGCTGCCGACAGCGGCCGCATGAGCATGGCGCGCTCGTCGCGGCAGATCCGGATGGTGTCGTATCTGGGTTGGCCGCTCGGGTCCTGCCGCGATTCGTCGCGGACCGCTGGCCGGACAGCTCGCAGGCATTGAGGCTGGGCACGAGCCCGGAATGATCGAACGGATCGTCGCCGGCGGAAGGGCCGACGGCTGATCGAGTTCCGTGGGTCGTCGGCATAGAGAATCCGCATATGCTGCGTTCGCAGAATGGCGCGTCCGACGAAGGTAAGCAGCGCCGCACCGAGAGGACACCGTTCGCTGCGGTTGTCGCGGCTGAGATCGTCATGCGGCATCTGCGGGGGTCAGGCTGTCTGGCCCGGTGGCTGCCGCCGCCCTACATCGCGGGGATGGTTCTGGCCTGCGGCGTAGTCGTAGCCGGGTCGGTCTCGGCGAGGCGGGCCTCGACGATCGCGGCGAGCCGGCGGCCGGCCCGGGCCGAGGCCAGTAGGCCAACACCAAAGGCCACGACGCCGGGGATCTCGTTGAGCCAGATGGACTGGTCGACGCTGCTCGCGGAGTAGACGATCGCTACCCGGAGCATGGCGTAGGCGATGAACGCCGTAGACCACACCAGGCTGAGCGATCGATGGACACGCAGGAACGCCGGGGAGTTCGCTGCGGCCCACTCGTAGGCGGCGATGCCGGGTCGCCCGGCCTTGGCGGCCCATGGTTTGGCGGCGTCCACCGTGAGCGGGCGCGCCGTGAACGCGTTGATCAGCATCCAGACCCCGCCGAGCGCGATGTAGAGCGAGGCGCGTGCCAGCATCAGCCGTGGGTCGCGGATGACGAAGTCGAGAACCACCCCGAGGGTCACCTCGAACAAGACGAGGGCGCCGAGCCGGTCGAGGCGCCCGCGCCGGATCGTGTTGCCGGCAGTGGTGGCGGCGCTGAGCAGGCCGCTGACTATCAGAGCCCAGAAGGTGCTGGCCCCCAGTGCCCTGAGCGTGGCGTAGCTGGCCAGCGGCAGCACGATGTCGAGCAGGTAGGGCAGGAGCCGGACGAGCCCGCCGAACGGGCGGGCCGGGGTCTCGGTCATCGGGTGTCGTCCTCTCGGGATGGTGGCGTTCGGGACGTCGTTGTTCCATACTACCTCACGTACTAAGAGTTTAACGAACTAAGAGTTTCTCGTCGAGGAGGGATTCTGATGACGGAGCAGCCGTCCGGAGACGTACGTGATCGGCAGGATGTCGCCGTCGTGTTCGGGCGCGAATTCAGCGCAGCCGTCGTGCTGTTCAACGAGGCGGTCGGCCGGCAACTCGGGCTCAGCGCTACTGAACGCAAGATCCTCGACGTCCTCGACCGGCTCGGGCCGGTCACGGCCGGCCGCCTGGCCGAGCGCAGCGGACTAACCACGGGAGCCATCACCGGCATCGTCGACCGACTGACCAACGCCGGCTTCGTCTTCCGTGAACCCAACCCACATGACCGGCGTAGTGTGATCATTCGATTGCTACCGAGCGCCGAACTAGACCACCTCCGCGATCAGGTGTTCGCCCCATTCGGCCGCGCGATGGCCACCGTCGCCGCGTGCTACACCCCAGCCGAGCTGGCAACCATCACCGGCTACCTCCGCCAGGTGACGCAGGTGCTGCACGAGCACACCGCACGGCTCACCGCGGGCGGGTAGACCGCGTCCCGCGCCTATCCGGGCACGACACCCGACCACCGCAGGAACCCGAGGTCCGCCCATTTGGCGCCAGGCAAGTCGAAACGCGCTCTCTTCAAGCAGGGTTGCGCGGTTGTCGGCATGTTCGCGAGCTGAGCGATCGAGTTGCGTGACGCTACGTAGCGAGCTGATCGCGGCAGATCCGCGTGCCGGGCTGTTGGGTTTGGCGTCAGTTCCTGGAGATTTCGGCGACCTCGTAGTGCACCCAAATGCTGCCGTGGGCGCCGACCTGGACATTGATTGTCGATAGTGGTGTGGGCAGTGATCCGCGTTCAAGGGGTATGCCGTCGATGACCGACGGGGTGCCGGCTCCGCCCACTAGGGCGGGGATGGTGATTAGGTGAAGTTCGTCGACGAGACCGGCCCGCAGGAGCGCGCCGTTAAGTCCGCCTCCGGCCTGGGAAACGACGCACGTGGCGCCTATTTCTGTGCGGATCTTGGTAAGGGCGGTCTCCAAGTCCACGTGATCGGCGCCGGCAAGGAGGTAGGGGATTTGTTCTCGACGAAGGTA
>JAVHWG010000010.1:0-2960 GCA_032159965.1 Mycobacterium sp. | reverse complement strand
GCATCCGTCGCGTGGGAAGCGGCGACCGCGGGATCCAGGACGATCAGCGCGACGTTGTACGGTCGCCCGTTGCCGATTGCGCACGCCTGACCGATGAGCGGACTGCCTTCTTTCAGGCGTGCCTCGATGTTGCTGGGCGACATGTTCTTTCCCGCGGCATTGATGATCAGTTCCTTCTTGCGGTCGACGATCCGCAGGTGCCCGTCGGCCTCGATGCGCGCGACGTCGCCCGTGTGCAGCCAACCCTCGGCGTCGATCGCCTCGGCGGTCGCCTCCGGTCGGTTGCGATAGCCCGCCATCAGCAGCGGGCCGCGGACGAGGAGCTCGCCGTCCTCGGCCAACCTCACCTCCGCGCTGGGAAGCGGTGGCCCAACGGTGCCGGGGCGAACGTCGTCTGCGGCGGCCAAGGAGACGACGCCGGTGGTTTCCGAAAGGCCGTAGACCTCTCGCAAGGGGATCCCGATCGCGTCGAAGAACTCGATCACCGCGGGCGGGCACGGTGCGGCGCCGGTCACTGCTGCCGTGAGCTGGTCGAAGCCGAGGCGACGACGGATCTCCTGGTGGTCGATCCCCGCCGCGACATCGGCCGCGATGGACGCCTGCAGCTTCTCCCACAATCGCGGGGGTGAGAAGAAGAAGTGCGGGCGCACCCGCGGGAGCAACTGGGTTACCGCGCTTGGGGTCGGGCAGCACACCACGCTGAAGCCAGCGGCCATCGGCAGGTAGTGCGTGCACACGCGCTCGGCGATGTGGGCCATCGGCAGATAGGAGATCGTGCGTTGCCCCGGCTTAATTCCGACCAGCGCGCCCATCTCGGCGGCCATGGTGAGGATGTTCGCGTGCGTGAGCTCGACGCCCTTGGGTGGGCCGGTCGTGCCCGATGTGTAGATCAATGTTGCGAGGTCGCTTGGCTTTACGGCCGCGGCGTGCTCCAGTTCGCCGGAGTCCAGCAGCTCAAACCACGAGTCCGATCCGACGACGATGACATGCTCTACGGCGCCGCGACCGCGCTCGAGCGCGGCGAGCAGTCCGTCAACCAACGCCGCCTCTGTGATGAGGATTCGGCAGTCGGCGTCGGCGACCAAGTGGGCGAGCTGTTCGGGGGCCGAGGTGTTGTACATCGAGAAGGGAATGGCGCCGAGGAGCAGCGCGCCGGCGTCGGCGACGTGGAACTCGGGGCGGTTACTGAGCAGCAGCCCGAGCGTGTCCCCGTGGCCCAGCCCCAGCGCGGCGAGGCCCGTGGCGGCGCGGCGGGCCTGGACGCCGTAGTCACGCCACGAGAGCACTACTTCGAAGTCGGCGTTGAGGATCGCCGGCGCATCGGCGCGGGACTCGACCATCGCCAGAAACGCCTCGCCGACCGTGACCGTGTCGCGGTGAACCACCGTGCTCATCGCTGCGCCTTCCCCTCGTATGTGGTGGCAAGCGTATGCGGTGATATGATAACTGTCAATTTAATTATTGTCAGTCGACACTACTAGCTGGTAGAGCTCGTCTGCGGGCTCGATGGCTGAACTCGGTGAGCAGTTCTTGCCGAGCCCGGTTCGCGCCGGTGGAGATTGCGTAGACGACGGCGAAGGTGTGGATCATTCCGGGGTAGTTCTTGACGAGAACATCGACGCCCGAGGTCGGGCTTCTCGAATTCCAGCCGAGGCCAGATCGGTGACTTTGATCGTCGGGTTGATGGCGCGGCCGCAGTGTTCGCCGCGGTTGGGGCCGAGCTCGCTATGCAGATCGGCGTGCCCGTCCACGACGCAGCCGCGCCTGTGGTTTCTCATGTCACGCTCCTGCCAGATGGACTGGTTGGCGTCATCTCGCGCCCCGTCACCCGACTTCACCGTAACCTCGATAACTTGATATATGTCAAGATATAACTTGACGTGCGCCAAATAAATCGGTAGCTTGGCCCTTATGCGACTCCCGATCAGCTGTGCGATTCCGGCGCTCGAACCGTTCGACGACGCCGTCGGTCACGCGCAGCTGGCGGACGAGCTGGGCTATGACTCGATCATGTTGTCCCACATCGCAACTCGTGACTCGTTCACGATGGCCGCTGCCCTTGCGATGCGCACCCAGCGGGTGGCGATAGGCACGTCCGTGGCGCCGCTGTATCACCGTTCGCCGGCATCGATGGCCCAGACCGCGGCGACAGTCGACGACATCTCCGGCGGGCGTTTTCGACTCGGCCTCGGCGTTGGCCACCGCATCACCATGGGCGGCTGGCACGGTCAGCAGATCGGCAAGCCGACCGCCGAAATGCGCGAATATATCGGGATCGTCCGCGCGATCCTGGCCGGTGACGTCCCGCCGGCCGGCCAGCGGTGGACGTCGAATTTTTCGTTCATGGGCTTCACGCCGCGCCGCGATATCCCGATCTATCAGGCGGCGTTGTCGCCGGCGATGCTGCGCCTGGCCGGTGAGATCGCCGACGGCGTGGTGCTGTGGGCATGCCCGTCGCAGTATGTGCGCGATGTCGTGGTGCCGGAAGTGACCGCAGGCCGCCATCGCGCCGGTAAGCCAATCGAGGGATTTCCCATCCTGGCCGCGGTCCCCTCGGCGATGAGCCACGACCGCGCAACCGCGCTCGCAGGCGTGCGCAACGAGTTGCACCGGTACTTCGGCCTGCCGTTCTACCGGGCTATGTTCCAGGCGGCCGGCTTCGCCGATGACGTGGCGGCATTCGATGCTGCTTCACCCGACGCCGAAGCTCAAAAGCTGGCCATCAGTGAGCGATTCATCGATGATCTCTGCGCAATCGGCGACGACGCCGCGGTTCGCGACGGGGTACAGCGATACCGCGACGCGGGGGTCACCAACCCCGTGGTGACTGCCATTCTCGGCACCGACTTCGAACCCACGTTGCGCGCTGCCGCCGCCGCCGTCCATGAGCCGATTGCGATATGAGGCGGTCAACCGCGGGCACAACGTCGTCCGCATCCGAACCAGTAGAACACCAGTAG
>JAVHWG010000615.1:0-2510 GCA_032159965.1 Mycobacterium sp. | reverse complement strand
CGGTGGAATCGCTGGTGTCATCCACGATCCGGCTGGACGACATCAACGAGGCGATGGACCACCTAGCCGACGGCACCGCCGTGCGTCAGCTCATCACGTTCTGACGCATGAATATGAACAACGAGATGACCCTCCCCGACCGGGTGTATCGCCTGCTGCGACTGCCGTTGCCGGCGGTATCACTGCGCAACATCGTCATTGTGGCCGCGCTGTCGGTCATCGTGGTGGTGATCATGCTCGGCACCTGGGTGTGGGTCGGAGTCACCAATGATCAGTACAGCCAATTGGATCGGCGACTGGACTCGGTGAGCAGCCTGGGCGATGTAAGCACATTGTTGGTCAGCCCACTACCATCGGCCACCGCCCAACCCGCCCCAGACGGCAGCCTGGTCCGGACGGTGCGGGTGGGTGGGAGCACCGTTTCGATGCCGAGCAGCATCGTGCTGCCGGTACTGCCGGTCGGCTACGTCACCACGACTATCAACGGTGTCACCTATCGGGTGCGCACCTTCACCGCGGGAGGTGCCACCGTGGCACTGGGCGCGCCGCTGGCCCATGCACAACACCGAATCGATCAGTTGCACCTTCGGGTGCTGCTCATCTGCGGCAGCGTCATCGTGGGCACATTTTTGGTGGGCAGCGTCATGTGGTTGATCATGATCAACCCGTTCCGACTGCTGGCCCAGCAGGCTCGTGCAATCAATGCTCAATCCAATCCAGACGAAGTCCAGGTTCGCGGCGTGTGGGAAGCCGTCGAAATCGCAGAAGCCGTCGAGGGCATGCTGGCGCGCATCGGCGACGAACAACAGCGCACGAAGGCCGCGCTGGACTCGGCCCGGGACTTCGCCTCCGTCGCCTCCCATGAACTACGTACGCCACTAACCGCAATGCGGACCAATCTCGAGGTGCTGTCAACCCTGGAATTGCCCGCCCACCAGCGCGAGGAGGTGCTCGCCGATGTGATGCGCACCCAGAGCCGAATCGAGGCCACGCTTTCGGCACTGGAAAGGCTGGCACAGGGTCAGACCATCACCACGGATGACTTTGTGCCCCTTGATATCACCGAACTATTGGACCGCGCCGCCCACGACGCCGTGCGCACCTACCCCGACCTGACGGTGTCGCTGCTGCCCTCGCCCACGTTGTTGATGTTGGGACTGCCTACCGGCCTGCGGCTGGCGGTCGACAACGCTATCGCCAACGCGGTCAAGCACGGCCACGCCGACCGAGTGCAACTGTCCGCGGTCAGCTCCCGGGACGGAGTCCAGATCGCCGTCGACGACGACGGCACCGGTGTACCAGAACACGAACGCAGATCAGTCTTCGAACGGTTTTCCCGAGGTTCCACCGCGTCGCATTCCGGATCTGGCCTCGGTCTGGCGTTGGTGGCCCAGCAGGCACAACTCCACGGCGGCAAGGCATCTCTGGAGGCCAGTCCACTCGGTGGCGCCAGGTTGCTGCTGCAACTGCCCGGTCCACGGCCGCCCGCCGAGAGCTAGTTGAATGCCCTGGACAACGCGTCGCCCTGCAGAGCGAACAGCCGTCGGGACGCCGACCACTCCGGAAGCAACGAATCAAATCCATGGCAGGCGCCGGCAAATACGTGCAGCTCGGTACCGACACCGGCGCGAAGCAGTCGCAGCGCGTATTCCACTGCCTCGTCCCGAAACGGATCGATCTCCGCACATGTGATGAATGCCCTTGGCAGACCGGCTAATTGGGTCCGCCTGGCCGGCACAGCCGCCGGCGCCGGTGACTGGTCGGCCAGGTAGTGGCGCCACATCAGTTCGGCGCCCTCGCCGTCGAAGGCCGGGCTCGCCCGAAACTCGGTCCTGGACGCGGTAGGGCGATCGTCGAGCACCGGCTGGTGCAGTAGTTGGAACACCACCGGCGGTACCACACCGTCGGCGGCGCGGTGCGCCAGGCACGCGGCGAGGGTTGCCCCGGCGCTGCTGCCCGCGACCGCGACGCGCGCGCGGTCGATCCCCAGTTGAGCCGCGTTATCGACAACCCAGTTAAGGACGCCGGTCGCGTCGTCGAACGCTGCCGGAAACGGGTCCTCCGGCGCGAGTCGGTAGTCGACCGACACCACCGCACAACGTGCGCGGCGGGCGAGCTCCAGGCACTGCCGGTGGTCGGTGTCGAGGTTACCCAGCGCGAAACCGCCTGCGTGGCAATAGACGACGACCGGTGTCGGCTCGGTCTGGCCGCCGTACCGGTAGATGCGCACGGGCACGGTCCCGGCGGTCTCGCGCGCAGTCGCGTGTTCGATGGACACGCCCGCGGTGTCCTGCCGGACCTGCGAGCGACGCTGGTTCATCGACTCCCGGATCAGCGGGATCGCGTCGGCGGTGAAGACGGTCCGGGTCAACGCTACGCCGCGGAGCGCGGGATCGAGCCGATCGGTTAGCGAATCTGCAGGCATTGCCCACCGTCGACGACGAGTTCCGATCCGGTGATGAACGAGGCCTCCTCGGAGACCAGAAACGCGACCGCATCGGCTACTTCGG
>JAVHWG010000623.1:0-9018 GCA_032159965.1 Mycobacterium sp. | reverse complement strand
GCCGCGTTGCCGTCGACACTTCCGGCAGTCCGTTGGCCACGCTGGCCGCTTCCCTGGAGCGTGCGGCGCCGGATCTGATCAAGCCGAACGCGGAGGAACTGGCGAGCATCACCGGTGTCACGGCATCAGATCTGGAATCCGCTATGGCAGAAAGTAATTCAGAGCCGGTAGTTTACGCGGGCAAGCAGCTGGTCAACCGTGGCGTGGGTGCCGTGCTGGCCACGCTCGGCGGCGCAGGTGCCGTGCTTGTCGACGCTACCGGAAGCTGGCTCGCGATCCCGCCGCCGATCGTGGTGCGAAGCACTGTCGGGGCCGGAGACTCAGCACTCGCCGGCTACCTGCGCGCCGACGTACTGGGTGCCGACGCACCCGAAAAGCTCCGCACCGCAGTGGCATACGGGAGCGCGGCCGCGTCGCTGCCCGGATCGGCGGTGCCATCCCCGGAGCAGGTCGACGGCGACGCGGTCGTCGTCCACACGCTCGCGCCGTTGCCCGCCTCCCGCCAACCCGCCAATTGAGACACGAAGGTATCTACATGACCGACTCCACGATCATCAGCGCTGACCTGGTCCTGCTCGATGTCGACGCCGGCACCGACAAGGAGTCGGTGATCGGCCGCGTGGCCCGGCAACTCGTCGAGTCCGGTCGCGCAACCGACAGTGATGGGCTGATCACCGCGATCATGGCCCGCGAGGTGCAGTCGGCCACCGGCTTGCCCGGCGGCATCGCGATCCCGCACTGCCGGTCACAGCACGTGGTCGCCGCATCGATCGGCTTTGCCCGTCTGTCGCCGCGCGTCGATTTCGGAGCGCCGGACGGACCGGCCGATCTGGTGTTCATGATCGCCGCGCCGGAGTCGGGCGGCGCCGAACACATGAAGCTGCTGTCCAGTCTTGCCCGGGCACTCGTACGCCCGGAGTTCGTCGCGTCGCTGCGCGCGGCGACGACTGCCCGCGAGGTCGTGGATCTCGTCGAGGGTGTCGTCCACCCGGCACCGGCCGCGCCTGCAACGCCCGCGCCGGTCCCCTTGAGGTCGAGATCGGTCGTAGCGATCACCGCCTGCCCGACTGGTATCGCGCACACGTACATGGCAGCCGACGCGCTGGCCGCCGCGGCCGAGCGGGCCGGAGTCACTTTCACAGTGGAGACGCAGGGCTCGTCTGGCAGCACGCCGTTGTCTGCCACGACCATCGCCGGCGCGGACGCGGTCATCTTCGCCACCGACGTCGGGGTGAAGGACCGGGCCCGATTCGGCGGCAAGCCAGTGATCGCCTCCGGCGTCAAGCGGGCGATCAACGAGCCCGACAAAATGATCGCCGAGGCGGTGGCCGCAGCAGACAACCCGAATGCGCCGCGTGTCGAGGGCGGCGGCGAAACACCTGCTGTCGGCTCCCCCGTCGGCTCGAACGTGGGCTGGGGCACCCGCACGCGCCAGATCCTTCTCACGGGTGTGAGTTACATGATCCCGTTCGTCGCCGCCGGTGGACTGCTCATCGCACTCGGCTTTCTCTTCGCCGGATACGACATCGCGAACAAGCCTGCGGGGCAGACCAATTCGTTGGGCCAGATCATCGCCACCACCAACTCGCTGACAAATCTGCCCAGCGGCGGACTCATGCAGTACCTGGGCGCGGTGTTGTTCGCCCTCGGTGGCCTCGCATTCGGGTTCCTGGTCCCGGCACTCGCGGGTTACATCTCGTTCGCGATCGCCGACCGCCCCGGTCTCGCACCCGGTTTCACCGCGGGTGCGGTCGCGCTGGCCGTGAACGGCGGCTTCATCGGAGGCATCGTCGGCGGCCTCATCGCCGGCTTTGCCGCGTTGTGGATCAGTCGGATCCGGGTGCCGAAGTGGTTCCGCGGCCTGATGCCGGTGGTGATCATCCCGCTGTTCGCATCCTTGATCGTCGGACTGCTGATGTTCATGCTGCTGGGTCGGCCGCTCGCCGCCATACAGTCCGGCCTGACCCACTGGCTCACCGGCATGTCCGGCACGTCGGTGATCATCCTGGGCATCATCCTCGGGCTGATGATGTGCTTCGACCTGGGCGGACCGGTCAACAAGGCCGCTTACGCGTTTGCCGTCGCGGGCCTCAACGTCGCCGACCCGGCTTCGCTGCGGATCATGGCTGCCGTCATGGCGGCAGGAATGGTGCCACCGCTGGCGATGGCGCTCGCAACGACGGTGCGCCCGGGTCTGTTCAGTGAGCCCGAGCGGGAGAACGGCCGTGCTGCTTGGCTTCTGGGCGCAACCTTCATCTCCGAGGGCGCCATCCCGTTCGCGGCCGCCGACCCGCTGCGCGTGATTCCGTCGATGATGGCCGGTGGTGCGGTGACCGGTGCGCTGATCATGGCGTTCGACGTAACGCTGAAGGCGCCACACGGCGGAATCTTCGTGTTCTTCGCGATCGGCAGCCTGCTGTGGTTCCTCGTCGCACTGGTGGCCGGCACCGTCATCGGCGCGGCGGCGGTCATCGCCGCCAAGCAGTTCGTCGGCACCACACCGAAGCAGCCAGCGGCCGAGAGTGTGTTGGCCGGCGTCTGAGCCCTTTCGAAACCACTATCAATCAGGGAGATTCACATGCACACCAAGACCGTCATCGTCGGCTCCGCGATCGGCCTGCACGCCCGTCCCGCCGCGGTCATCGCCGATGCGGCCGCCAAAGCCGGTGTCCCGGTGACGCTGTCACTGGACGGCGGCCAGCCGGTGGACGCCGGCTCGGCATTGATGATTATGACGCTCGGCGCGGGCAATGGCGCCCAGGTGACGGTGGCCTCCGAGGACCAGGACGCGACGGAGACGATCGCCGGGCTCGTGCAGCAGGACCTCGACGCCTAGGCACCCAGCACGGCTGCCACACTGGTCTCCGGGCGTAGGTCCAGCCTCCGCAACAGTTGGGCATTCACGGCGACCACAACCGTCGACATCGACATCAGCAGCGCACCAACGGACATCGGCATCACAAAGCCGACCGGTGCGAGTACGCCGGCCGCAAGCGGCACCGAGATCAGGTTGTATCCCGCTGCCCACCAGAGGTTTTGCTTCATCTTGCGATAGGTCGCCTTCGACAGCTGGATCACCGAGAGCACCGACCGCGGATCAGAGCTGGCGAGAATCACGCCCGCCGACGCGATTGCCACATCGGTGCCCGCGCCGATCGCGATGCCGACGTCGGCCTGCGCCAGCGCCGGCGCGTCGTTGACGCCGTCGCCGACCATCGCGACTTTTAGCCCCTCCGACTGCAATTCGCTGACCTTGGCCGCCTTGTCCTCCGGTCGCACACCGGCGAAGACCCGGTCGATCCCAAGGTCGGCGGCCACCGACTCCGCAACAGCGGGCGCATCACCGGTGATCATCACCACGCGGATGCCGAGCCGGTGCAGCGCGTCGACGGCCTGCCGTGACTCGGGCCGCACCTCGTCGGCGAGCTTCAACGCGCCCACCACCGAACCGTCGGCGACGACGTGAAGCACGATCGCCCCCTCGTCGTGCCACGCCGCGGACTCCGGAAGCTCGATCAGTCCGGCCTCGTCCAGCATGCGTGGACCGCCGACCCGGACCGACCGCTCCCCGACGGTCGCGGTCACCCCGACGGCCGGCGAAGAGGAGAAGTCGCTGGAACGCGGGACCTCGAGCCCACGTTCTCGGGCCACCGCGACAATCGCCTTCGCGAGCGGGTGCTCGCTGTCCGACTCCGCGGCTGCGGCCAGAACCAGCAGTTCGTCCTCGCTACCGACCGCCGCAACAACTTCGGCGACCGTCGGCTCGCCCTTGGTCAGCGTTCCCGTCTTGTCGAACAGCACCGCGTTGACGCTGCGCATGCTCTCCAGTGCCAGCCGGTCCTTCACCAACACGCCTCCGCGGGCTGCACGTTCGGTGGCGATCGACACCACCAGCGGAATGGCGAGGCCCAGCGCATGCGGGCACGCGATCACCAGCACGGTGATCGTGCGGATGACGGCTTCGCCGGGCTGGCCGACAAACCCCCACACGATCGCCGTGATGATCGCCGAGCCCAACGCGAACCAGAACAGCCAGCCCGCCGCGACGTCCGCCAGCCGCTGCGCCCGCGACGAGGAGTTCTGGGCCTCGGTGACCAGCCGCTGAATGCCCGCGAGTGCCGTGTCGTCACCCACCGCGGTGACCCTGATCCGCACGGCCGAGTCAGTGGCGACCGTGCCCGCCACCACATTCTCGCCGGGGCCACGGGTCACCGGCCGTGACTCGCCGGTCACCATCGATTCGTCGATCGCGGCGACGCCGTCGACGACTTCGCCGTCAGCCGGGATACCGCCTCCCGGCCGGACGAGAACGACATCGCCGACGTTCAGCTGCGACGGCGGCACACGAACCAGCTCGTCACCCTCGAGCCGCTCGGCCTCGTCGGGTAACAGCGCAGCAAGTGAATCCAGCGCCGAGCTCGCCTGCGCCAGCGAACGCATCTCGATCCAGTGGCCGAGCAGCATGATCACGATCAACAGCGCGAGTTCCCACCAGAAATCGAGTTCGTGACCCAGCACCCCGAGGCTGGCGCCCCATGACGACACGAAAGCCACCGAAATCGCCAACCCAATCAGCAGCATCATTCCCGGTGCGCGCGAACGGATTTCACTGACCGCACCGGACAGGAACGGGCGACCGCCCCAGACGAACATCACGGTACCGAGCAGCGGCGACACCCACGCGATGCCGCGGAGATCGGGCACGGTGTACCCGAGAATCATCGCGAACATGCCCGACGCGGCGACGGTCGGTATCGCCAGGACGACCATGATCCAGAACAACCTGCGGTACTGCGCGACGTGATCGGCATGGCCGCCGTGGCCACCCTGCCCACCGCAGTGTCCGGCGTGGGCGACCTGCTCGTCATGCGAGGCGGACGGCGCCTGGGTGGCGTGGTGTTGGGTCATGCCGCCACTCTATACCCCATGGGGGTATCGGCGAGGTGGTCCTTAGCTCATCAGAAGAGAGCAGCCCCCCTCGGTAGTCGTCGGACCGGCCGTCGCGGCTCGGGCATGCCAGCTAGCATCCGCTGCATGGCGGCTTCGCTGCGATCGTCTGCCAGCAGGATGAGGCAGTGGGCAGGGGCCTCGCTGAACCGCGCAGGTTACCTGCGCAAATGGCTGATCCTCGGCGTCACGATCGGAATCATCGCCGGCCTCGGCGCCGTGGTGTTCTATCTCGCGTTGGACTACACGGGCCGATTCCTGCTCGGCTACCTCGCCGACTACCGGGTCCCACAGCCTGTCGGCGACGGCGGCAGCCTGGGGTCGGGCGCGCACTTCTCCAGACCGTGGGCAATACCGCTGGTCGCCTTCGGCGGGGCTTTGGTGTCGGCGGTGCTGGTCGCGGTCTTCGCGCCCGAGGCCGAAGGGCACGGGACCGACAGCGCGATCGAGGCGGTGCACAACGACCCGCGAGCGATCCGGGTCCGCGCGATCGTCGTCAAGACCGTCGCGAGTGCCCTGACCATCGGCTCGGGCGGTTCGGCCGGCCGGGAAGGTCCCGCCGCGCAGATCTCCGCGGGGTTCGGCTCGTTGCTCACGCGGCAGCTGAATCTCTCCGACGAGGACGGCCGCGTCGCCGTGTCGCTGGGCATCGGCTCCGGTATCGGCGCCATCTTCGGCGCACCACTGGGCGGTGCGGTGCTGGCGGCGTCGATCGTCTACCGGGAGGACTTCGACTACCGCTCGCTGGTACCTGGCTTCATCACCTCGGCGACCGCATACGCGGTGTCCGGCTCGATCCTCGGCTACAGCCCGCTGTTCGGCTCCATCGCGGCCGACTTTCAGTTTCACCAGCCACTCCAGCTCGCCTGGTTCGTCGTGCTCGGAGTCGTCGCGGCCGGCGTCGGCCTGCTGTACGCGCAGACGTTCTACGGCACGGTCGGCCTGACCCGCCGGCTGCCGGGCGGCAAAGTGCTCAAGCCCGCGCTCGGCGGGTTGACAGTCGGGCTGCTGGCTCTTGCGCTCCCACAGATCCTGTCCAGCGGCTACGGCTGGGCGCAGCAGGCCGCGGCGCGCGACACGCTTTTGACCATTCCTCTGTGGGTCGTGTTGCTGCTGCCGGCTGCCAAGATCGTCGCGACGTCGCTGTCGATCGGCACCGGCGGGTCGGGCGGGATCTTCGGCCCGGGAATCGTGATCGGCGGATTCACCGGTGCCGCCCTGTGGCGCCTCGGTGAGCTGGTGCATGCTCCGGGGCTCCCCGACGGCCCGGGCGTCTTCGTCGTCGTCGGCATGATGGCGTGCTTCGGCAGCGTCGCCCACGCGCCGCTGGCGGTGATGATCATGGTCGCCGAGATGACGAACTCGTTTTCGGTCGTCCCGTGCGCGATGGTCGCGGTCGGCATCGCCTACCTGTTGGTGTCACGCACGAACGTCTCGGTGTACAAAGCACAGCGCCTCACTCGGGAGACGGCCGAAGACGAGCGCCGGGCTGCCGCGGCGGACATTGATTGACCTGTGCGGCAATATGTTTCGACGTTGAGTTTCGGTCACCATCGCAGAACGATCTCACAACGGGATCCCAGAACCCCAGGGACGTCTGTCACCCTCAGACGACGAGCGCAGGGGATCACGTGGAGGTGGTCATGGCTTACCCGACCATGTTTCATCGGCTCGCAGCCGAGACGATCGGCACATTCTGGCTCGTTTTCGGAGGCTGCGGCAGCGCGGTTTTCGCCGCGACATTCCTGACCGGAAGCGGATTCCCTGCCGGCATCGGGTTCCTCGGCGTCTCGCTGGCTTTCGGACTTACCGTACTGACCGGTGTGTACGCCTTCGGCACCATTTCCGGCGGCCACTTCAATCCGGCGGTCACACTGGGCGCCGCGATCGCCCGCAGGGTCGAGTGGAGGGCCGTGCCCGTCTACTGGATAGCGCAGGTAGTCGGGGGCTTCATTGGGGGATCAGCGATATACGCCATCGCGAAGGGTAAGGCCGGCTTCTCCCCGACCGGCAACATGGCGGCCAACGGGTATGGCCAGCACTCGCCCGGTGGCTACACGATGCTGGCCGTGATCATCGCCGAGGTGATTCTGACTGCCGTGTTTCTGCTGATAATTCTCGGCGCCACCGACGACCGAGCGCCGAAAGGCTTTGCCGGGCTGGCGATCGGCCTGACCTTGACGCTGATCCACTTGATATCGATTCCGATTTCCAACACGTCGGTGAACCCGGCCCGATCCACCGGTGTCGCGTTCTTCAACGGCGCCGGAGCACCCGGCCAGCTGTGGGTGTTCTGGCTCGCTCCGCTGGTGGGCGCGGCCATCGGCGGCCTCTTGTACCCGTTGATACTGGGCCGCCGAGAGGAATTGGCGGACCGACCGGTCCGGGACGACGCGTTGGAGGACGGCGCTTTGGAGGACGGCGCGGAAGGCGCTACCTCCCCACGCGCGGCTGACTAGGACTTGCGCCCAGCCTTCTGAGCGGCGCCCCGCTCTGTCTTGGCGCCTTCGTGCGACAGCGATCCGCCTGCGCTCTCCAGATGCGCCCGAACGAACCACTGGAACTTCTCGAGTTCTCCAGCGTGACTGATCAGAATGTCCTGGGTGACCAGATCGAGGTCGTCGAGGCGGTCGATCCCCTTGCGGGTGTCCTCGATTATGCCGGTGTACACGAGGTCTAGCGCACCGAGATGGGCCTGCACGGTATCGCGATCCACGGAGTAGTCGTCCCACGTGCGATCGTTGATGACCGCACCGGGTGTCCCTTTGGGCGAGAAGCCCAGCGCCGCAATTCGTTCGGCCACTTCATCGGCATAACCGCGGACCAGCTCCACTTGCGGGTCAATCATCTCGTGGACGCCGATGAAGTTGGGGCCCACCACATTCCAGTGAATGTGCTTCAGCGTGAGGTGCAGATCGTTATACCGACTGAGCTGCTTCTGCAGCAGCTCGGCAACCTCCGCGCTCTTCTTGTCCGTCATACCTGGGACCGTGAACTCGGCCATCTGAAAAACCCCTCAATGCGTATGTTTTCTGGAATCAATCCAGGCATACCCGGGCACCTGGCGCTCTAATCAGATCGACGTGAGATCCCGCACCGCCTGACGTGCGCCGAACCGCGGATTGCGGGCCAGCCCGCTGACCTCGAGTAACCGGACCGCACGGTAGCGGTGCGGTCGCAGGGGCTCCAGCACCTCGACCATCTGCGCGTCGTCGATCGGGTGACCGAGCAGCGTCCAGCCGATCACCTTGGCCAAGTGGTAGTCACCGATCGACAAGGCGTCGGCATCGCCCATCGCGCGCTGCGTCGTCTCCGCTGCCGTCCAGACACCAACGCCTGGCAGCGACATCAGCGCCTGGCGTGCCGACTCTGCCTGCCGACGCGTCAGCCGTTCGAGTGACGATGCCCGCTGCGCGCAGCCGACGATCGTGCGGGCCCGGCCGGGATCGACGTTGGCGAGGTGAAACTCCCAGGACGGAATGCGCTGCCACACCTCCGCGGCCGGTGGCACCCGCATCCTCTGTGGCGCAGGTCCGGGCGCGGGTGTGCCGAACTTCGTCACCAGCACCCGCCAGGACCGGAACGCCTCGGCGCCAGACACCCGCTGTTCGATCACGGCGGGGATCAACGCCTCCAGGACCCGGCCTGACTTGCCCAGCCGCAGGTACCGCACCCTGCGCCACGCGGCCGCGACCGTCGGCTCCTCTGGGGCGAACCCGGTCGCGTCATCGTCGACGCCCAGCTGCGCGGGGAACGTTTCGGCGAACTCGGCCGCACCGGAGCCCCACGCCTCACAGTCGACGATGCCGGGCGCCGATTGGGTTATCCGGGCGCTCACCGGGCCGCTGGGCATCAGGCTGGTCCGCCAGATCGCACCGTCCGGGGTCGCCTGAAAACAAGGGTCGCCGCGGCCGCGGCGCATGGGGGCCAGCGTCGCCGCGGGTTGGGCGGGCCCGTCGAACGTGATGCTCGCTTCGATTGTGATGACCCAATGTATCGATCCCCGACCGGGTGAGCGGGATCCGGCATGTTCGGATTGAATGCCCGAATTGAATGCCCGGTTTCATGGCA
>JAVHWG010000596.1:0-3092 GCA_032159965.1 Mycobacterium sp. | reverse complement strand
CTTGGCCGGACTGCATCACTTTGGGATTTCGGTGGCCATCCTTGAGCGCAGCATTCGTTTCTATTGCGACGTGCTCGGCGCTGATCTCTTAGTGGCGGATACCCTCGAGGGAGAGGACAGCCGTCGTTTCCCAGGGCGCGCGGCGATTCTGAGCCTGGGCGGCCAAGTGTTTGACCTATGCGAGCATTCAAGCAACGCAGGTGAACGGTTCGACCCTGTGCGTACCGGTCTGGATCATTTCGCGCTTGAGGCCGAGTCTTTGGATGCCCTCGGGGCATGGGCGAGATGGCTTGATACCTCTGGTGTTGCGCGATCGGAGATCCGGAAAGTAGCCGGGGACCTAGGAACAATGTTCGACTTCGTCGATCCTGACGGAATCCAGATAGAGTTCACCCACTTCAATCTCGGCTGAAGTGAGCCGGTCGCTTTCGAACCCTTCTACCTCTGATTCCGTAAAACTCTCTGCAAACCCCGGCTCCATGCGTCGCACGTGCGGCACGAGCGAGGCGAAATACGGCACCCGGATCATCGCCGCCACCGAGAACAGGCGAGAACCGCCAGGGCGGGGAGCCAGGGAATTCCAGAGCCGATAGGTCGGGGTGGTGTGCGTCATGACGGTTACGCCTCCTCCGACCCGATCTTGGGTGCTGCCACGGCAGAGCGGCAGCGTAGTCCTGCCTGGTCCCCAGAGACCGCCCCGCCGACGCGATATCGGGTGGTCACGCCCCTTCCGGCGGGCAGTCGCAACGGGTCCACCGGGGATTTGGCGGTGTCCTCGATCTAGGGCATACTGTTCAGGTTGCCTTGCGCAGGGCCGGTGCCTGTTCGGACCGCCTGGCCAGGGCATACCGGCGCCCATACGGGCGCGTCCGGTCCACTCCTCGATCGTGGCAATTTTTTGCTGCGGCTGAGGACGCGTGCGGGTGACACACCCGACCGCGGGGGCCGGTGTACCAGGACAGATGAAGAGTGGCGGCGACACCCCGCATATGTGCGGGATGACGACCGAGCGAGCAGGAGTGAGGAAAAAGCGTGGCGGGACAGAAGATCCGCATCAGGCTCAAGGCCTATGACCACGAGGCGATTGATGCCTCGGCGCGCAAGATCGTCGAGACGGTCACCCGCACGGGCGCGAGCGTGGTCGGACCGGTGCCGCTGCCTACCGAAAAGAACGTGTATTGCGTCATCCGGTCCCCGCATAAGTACAAGGACTCGCGGGAGCATTTCGAGATGCGCACCCACAAACGGCTGATCGACATCCTCGACCCGACACCCAAGACGGTCGACGCGCTGATGCGCATCGATCTGCCTGCCAGTGTCGACGTGAACATTCAGTAGGAGCCTGCAGAATCATGGCTAGGAGAGGGATTCTCGGCACCAAGCTGGGTATGACGCAGGTGTTCGACGAGAACAACCGCGTCGTACCGGTGACGGTGGTCAAAGCGGGGCCGAACGTTGTCACGCGCATCCGTACCCCGGAGCGCGACGGCTACAGCGCAGTGCAGCTGGCGTACGGCGAAATCAGTCCGCGCAAGGTGAACAAGCCGGTGACAGGTCAGTACGCAGCCGCGGGTGTGAATCCGCGCCGGCATCTCGCCGAGTTGCGGCTCGACGACCCGGATGCGGTCGCGGAGTACGAGGTGGGTCAGGAGCTGACCGCCGAGATCTTCGCCGACGGCAGCTATGTCGATGTGACTGGCACCTCGAAGGGCAAAGGCTTCGCCGGCACGATGAAGCGGCACGGATTCAAGGGCCAGGGAGCCAGCCACGGCGCACAGGCCGTGCACCGGCGACCCGGCTCGATCGGCGGCTGCGCCACACCGGGCCGCGTGTTCAAGGGCACCCGCATGTCGGGCCGCATGGGCAGCGACCGGATTACGACGCAGAACCTGTTGGTGCACAAGGTCGATGCCGAGAACGGCGTGCTGTTGATCAAGGGCGCGATCCCCGGCCGCAACGGCGGGCTCGTCATGGTCCGCAGTGCCATCAAACGAGGTGAGAAGTAATGGCGACCAGCAACAACCTCAAGATCGACGTGCTCGCGCCCGGGGGTAAGACAGACGGCACCGTCGAATTGCCTGCCGAGTTGTTCGACGCGCCGGCCAACATCGCCCTGATGCACCAGGTGGTCACTGCCCAGCGGGCGGCTGCCCGTCAGGGCACACACTCGACCAAGACGCGCGGAGACGTGCGCGGCGGTGGGCGAAAGCCATACCGCCAGAAGGGCACCGGCCGTGCACGGCAGGGCTCGACGCGTGCCCCGCAGTTCACGGGCGGAGGCGTCGTTCATGGTCCGCACCCGCGCGACTACAGCCAGCGCACGCCCAAGAAGATGATCGCCGCCGCTCTGCGCGGGGCCCTCTCGGACCGCGCCCGCAACGGCCGGATCCATGCGGTCACCGAGCTCGTGTCGGGCCAGACCCCGTCGACGAAGAGCGCGAGGACGTTCGTCGCCGCCCTCACCGATCGCAAGCGGGTACTGGTCGTCATCACCCGCACCGACGAGACAGGCGCCAAGAGCGTGCGCAATCTGCCGGGCGTGCATGTGCTTTCGCCGGATCAGCTCAATACGTACGACGTGCTATTGGCTGACGATGTGGTGTTCAGTGTCGAGGCGCTGAACGCGTTCATCGAGGCCAATTCGACGAAGGCCGATGAGCCGCTTGCGCGAAGAGCAACAAAGGAGGTGTCGGCCTGATGGCAACCGTCACCGACCCCCGCGACATCATCTTGTTCCCGGTCATCTCCGAGAAGTCCTACGGGCTGATCGAGGACAACGTGTACACCTTCGTCGTGCATCCCGACTCCAACAAGACGCAGATCAAGATCGCGATCGAGAAGATCTTCAGCGTCAAGGTGGCGTCGGTGAATACGGCGAACCGGCAGGGCAAGCGCAAGCGCACCCGCACCGGATTCGGCAAGCGCAAGGACACCAAACGCGCAATTGTGACGTTGGCTCCCGGCAGCAAGCCGATCGATCTGTTCGGAGCACCGGCCTAGCCGGCAGTGGAGGACTGAGACATGGCAATTCGCAAGTACAAGCCGACGACGCCAGGTCGTCGTGGCGGGAGCGTCGCCGACTTCGCCGAGCT
>JAVHWG010000562.1:0-4923 GCA_032159965.1 Mycobacterium sp. | reverse complement strand
CACAAGGTCGCGGTGCTCGACATCGACAGCGATGCCGCACAACGCGTCGCCGACGACCTGCGCGCCGAGGGAGTCGAGGGGTTGAGCGTCGCGGTGGACGTCACCGACCGCGCGGCCGTCGAAGACGCGTTCGCCAAGGTGCGCAGCGAACTGGGGCCAGTGACCATTCTGGTCACCAGTGCAGGCATGGTCGGCTTCGCGCCGTTCACCGAGATCACCGTCCAGGCGTGGTCGCGCATCGTCGACGTGAACCTCAACGGCACCTTCCACTGCTGTCAGGTGGCCGTGCCGGACATGGTGGACGCCAATTGGGGTCGGATAGTGATGATTTCGTCCTCGAGCGCACAGCGAGGTTCGCCGAAGATGGCGCACTATGCGGCATCCAAGGGTGCGTTGATGGCGCTGACCAAGTCGCTGGCCCGTGAGTACGCGACAGTGGGGATCACCGTCAACAACGTCCCGCCGTCGGGCATCGAGACACCGATGCAGCATCAGTCGCAGGCCGAAGGACACTTGCCGAGCAACGAGCAGATGGCGCAGCACATACCCGTCGGATATCTGGGGAACGGCGGTGACATCGCCGCCGCCGTCGGGTTCCTGTGCTCGGAGGAGGCCCGGTTCATCACCGGCCAGGTGGTCGGCGTCAACGGTGGTTCGGTGATGTGAGCGCACCGGATCGGATTGGAGGTTCGCATGGCTCGATGGCCTAAGCCCGACGAAGGAAGCTGGACCGAGCACTACCCCGACCTGGGTACCGGACCGATCTCCTTCCGGGACTCGACATCTGAAGATTTCTACGAGTTTGAACGTGAGGCGATCTTCAAACGCGCCTGGCTCAACGTCGGCCGCGTCGAGGAACTGCCCCGCGCCGGCAGCTACTTCACGAAGGAGATCGACGCCGCCCGCTCGTCGGTGATCGTGGTCAGAGGCAAGGATGATCGAATACGGGCGTTCCACAACGTGTGCCGGCACCGCGGAAACAAACTGGTGTGGAACGACTTTCCGAACGAGGAAACCAGAGGCACCTGTCGGCAGTTCACGTGTAAGTATCACGGGTGGCGCTATGACGTCGAGGGTGCACTGAAGTTCGTGCAGCAGGAGAACGAGTTCTTCGACATCGACAAGGACGCGTACGGACTTCGCCCCGTGCAGTGCGATGTGTGGAACGGGTTCATCTTCATCAACTTCGACCCGCAGCCGCGCCAGACCCTGCGCGAGTTTCTCGGGCCGATGGTCACAGGACTGGACGACTATCCGTTCGGAAGACTGACCGAGCGTTACGATTTCGTCGCCCACAACAACAGCAACTGGAAGATCTTCGCCGACGCGTTCCAGGAGTACTACCACGTCCCGTCCCTGCACCCGCAGCAGGTGCCGTCCGAGGTCCGCGATCCGAATGCGGGATTCGAGTGCGCACACTTCCAGCTCGACGGGCCGCACCGGCTGGTGTCCACCGCGGGGACCCGGCGCTGGTTGATGGCACCGGAGTACATGTATCCGATCGAAAGGGCAACGCGCAGCGGGCTCGTCGGGCCGTGGCGCACACCGGACATCGGACCGCTGCCGGCCGGACTGAATCCCGGCGGCATCGAACCGTGGGGGATCAGCAACTTCCAGATCTTCCCCAACCTCGAGATCCTCATCTACGGTGGCTGGTACCTGCTGTACAGGTACTGGCCGACCTCGCACAACACCCACCGCTTCGAGGCCTACACCGCCTTCCACCCGGCCCGCACCGTCCGGGAACGCGTCGAGCACGAGGTCGCCGCCGTGGTACTCAAAGAATTCGCATTGCAGGACGCCGGGATGCTCGGTGGCACACAGGCCGCGCTGGAAACGGGCGTCGTCGACGATTTCCCGCTCAGCGACCAGGAGATCCTGGTCCGCCACCTGCACAAGGTGGTCGTCGACTGGGTCGGGGCGTATCAGCGCGAGCGCGACCTGGTGAAAGCGTGAGCACGAAGCTGCCGAGCGCGTTCGCCGAGTTGGAGCCCTATGCCGAAACCTGGTGTCTGGCTACCGAAGACGAACGCTGGAACCGCAGGATGGCCAGCAGCATGGCGCAGATGCGGGATTTCTACGACGCGTTCTTCCCGCGGGTGGAGGAGGCGATCGACTACTGCGACAAGTTTCCGCTCGACGACGTGCCCGAGGATGCGGTGAACCTGCTGCGCCTCGTCTACTCCCTGGTGATCGTCGCGATGGCGGTCGAGATCTTCAAGCAACCCAAGCCGACCGATTCGGCCGATGCGGTCCTCACGAGAGTAAGCGAGCCGGTGCCATGATTCTCACGATCAACAAACTCACCGAGATGGTCGGCGCCGAAGTCGTCGACCTCGACCCCGACCGGCTAACCGATGACGACACACTGGCCGCCGCGTTACTGGATGCGTTGGAAGACAACGGCGTACTGGTATTCCGTCGTCTGAACCTGAGCCCCGAAGCGCAGGTCGCGTTCTGCCGGAAGCTGGGTGACATCGACTACTCGTCGGACGGCCACCACCCGGTCTCGGGCATCTATCCGATCACGCTGGATGCGTCGAAGAACTCGTCCGCGGCTTACCTGCGCGCCACGTTCGACTGGCACATCGACGGCTGCACTCCGGTCAACGACGAATTCCCGCAAAAGGCCACGGTGCTGTCCGCAGTGCACGTCGCCGACCGCGGCGGCGAGACGGAGTTCGCCAATTCCTACGCGGCGTATGACGCACTGACTCAACGCGAGAAAGACCAGTGTGCCTCGTTGCGTGTGGTCCATTCGCTCGAGGCGTCCCAGCGTCGGGTCACGCCTGATCCGAGCCCGGAATTGCTGCAGCGCTGGCGCTCTCGCCGAACCCACGAGCATCCACTGGTCTGGACTCATAGCAGCGGCCGCAAGTCGCTGGTACTGGGTGCTTCTGCCGACCACGTCGTCGGCATGGATGTCAATCAGGGCCGGGCGCTCCTGGCGGAGCTGCTTCAGCGCGCTACCGAGCCGGAGGTCGTCTACAGCCACTCGTGGTCGGTCGGCGACACCGTCATCTGGGACAACCGCGGCGTGCTGCACCGGGCGGCACCCTACGATCCGTCATCCCCGCGGGAGATGTTGCGCACCACCGTTTTAGGCGATGAACCCATTCAGTGACGCAAGCAACTCCCAGGTGCGGCTGGCCGACTCCCGGGCCGAAGGACCGGTCCCGAGCGGAACGATCCTGGCCGCCAGGTCCGTGACACCCGCATCGCGGTAGCGGCGCAAACGATCCAGTATCGCCTTCTCGTCACCGGCGGCCATCGTGTCGCCTACATCACCGGCATCACCATGCTCGAGCAACCGCACGTAGTTCGGCGATACGTCGGCGTGCCCCAGCACGTCGTTGGCCTGTGCGCGTGCGCTTTCGACATCCTTGTCGGCGCACAACGCAACCGGTACACACGCGACGATGCGCGGTTGCGGCCGTGCCGCCTCCGTAGCCGCCGCGGTGAGACGCGGGGCAACGTGTTGCGCAATCGCACGCTCGTCGGCCATCCACAGAATGGTCCCGCCGGCACGCTCGCCCGCGATCCGCAGCATGGCGGGCCCGAGTGCGGCGAGCAGGACCGGCATCGCGGTCGAGGCTGTGACGTCCATCGGACTGTGCACGCGAAAGGTCGAGTTCTCCACATCGACCGGCCCCGGCTGCGCGAACGCGGCAGTCAGCACGTCGAGGTAGTCACGCACCAGAGCGGCGGGGCGGTCGTAGCCGAGGCCGAGCTGATCGTTGACGATCCAGTGATGGGACGGCCCGATCCCGAGCGTGAACCTGCCGCTGGAAGCCATCTGTGTGGTCAGGGCCTGCTGGGCCATCGCGACGGGATGGCGTGTCTGGATGGGGACGACGGCGGTGCCGATCTCGATGCGGCGCGTCCTCTGCCCGAGCAGTGCGAGGGTGGTCATGGCGTCGAGGTACCCGGGGATCTGCGGAAACCAGAACGACGCGAAACCCGCGTCCTCGGCGGCGCTGCCGTCGGCGAGCACCGTCGCCAGCCTCTCGGCCGGCGGGCACAGCCTGTCGGACCCGATCATCAGACCCAGGCGCATCATCGCCCCCCGTCACGGTACATAGCGATCCCATTCGTGTGGTACGACGAGGTGAAACGGTGCTGCGAACTGTGGCTCGACATTGCCACCGGCCCAACGGTTCTCGAGGACCGGACGTAGGCGCGCCGCCACCGCGGCGGGCTCGTCGTCGAGGAAACAGTATGTGATGTGTTGACCTGCGGGCGCGGTGGCAAGACTGCGGTCGACGTCCCGTGCCGAGGCCGACCACACGCCGGCGACGCCGTCGACGTCCGGCAGGTCCGCCAGCGGTGTATCCCCCTGTTCGAGGAGCAGGTACATCCCACGGGCGGGCCACCACGGCAGCACGTCGGCGCCGATCTTGATGCGCGCCGCGGCAACTCGGTGCGCAACGTCGTAGACACCGCGCTCGACGTGCGGGAGCAATGCCACTTTGCGGTCCGCACCGCCGAGCGCACTGGAGAGTTCGTTGAATGCCTGCAGGCCGTCGATGTCGGTGAAGAAGTAGGTCATCACATGGTCGACGGCGTCGAACTCCCCAGCGCTGAAGGCTCGTTCCGCCCTGCAGGCCGGCGTCGACACCAGGCGCAAAGACGCGCGTATCGCCGATAGCCGGTGCTGCTCAGGGCGATGGTCGAGAGTGTGCCAGCGAAGGTATTCGGCGTCATGGCCATGGGGGTGCCGCGTGGCCATGGACACGAAAAGCGTGCTGATGTCGCCGCGTCCGGCCGCGAGAATGCCGGGGACCTCGTCGGACGGCGTGCCGTGCAGAGCCATCAACGGCCACTGACGAGTTCGGGGTGGCGGGCCGCGATCATCTGCCGGAACCCGTCGCGCCAGTGCACCGTGGTGCGGCCCAGAACCTGGTGCATGTAGGTGACATCGGG
>JAVHWG010000553.1:0-5679 GCA_032159965.1 Mycobacterium sp. | reverse complement strand
CACGGCACAAAGGGATTTCGGCGTTCATCATCTCGATGCACCAGGCGGGGGTCGTGCAGCGCCCGCTGAAGATGATCAACGGGGTGACGACGGAATTCGGTCAGGTCGAGTTCGACGGTGCGCTGGTTCCCGCCGATCAGATGGTCGGCGCGCCCGGCGAGGGCTGGCGGCTGGCGATGACGGTGGTTAGCCACGAGCGCGAACCGTCCACCCTCGGGTATACGGCTCGGTACGGAAAGCTGGTCAGCCAGATGGCACGCCGGATCGACGGGGAGCTGCCTGAGGAGCTGGCCTGGGCTGCAGTCGAATCGGAGATGCTGCGGCTGCACGTCCGGCGCCGGTTGTCCGAGCAGCTCGACGGCCTGTCCCATGGCCCGGACGGGTCGCTGGACAAACTGCTGATGACATGGGTCGAGCAGTCCGTCGGGCACGCCGCCTTGACGGTGGGCGGGACCGAGGACGGGGATTTGCTCAACGCCTACCTCTACAGCCGCGCGCAGAGCGTCATGGGCGGCACTTCGCAGATCCAGAAGAACATCATCGCCTCTCGCATACTCGGGTTAGGAGTCTGACGTGTACGACATGCCGAAAGAGATCGACGTTCAAGCCGACGGCGATTTGCGCATCATCCGGCTGAACCGGCCGGACGCCCTCAATGCGGTCAATGACGATCTGCACGTCGGTCTGGCGTTGTTGTGGCCGCGGCTCAATGAAGACGCCAGCGCGCGCGCCGCGGTGATCACCGGCAACGGACGCGCGTTCTCGGCGGGTGGCGATTTCGGCTACCTGAAGGAGATCATGGACGACCCGGACCTGCGCAGGAAGACGATCCTGCACGGTCGCGAGATCGTGCTGGGGATGGTGCGGTGCCGAATCCCGGTGCTAGCGGCGGTGAATGGGCCCGCGGTGGGGCTCGGCTGCAGCCTCGTCGCGCTCTCCGACATCGTGTACATGGCCGAGACCGCGTACTTGGCGGACCCACACGTCCAGGTGGGGTTGGTCGCTGCCGATGGTGGGCCGTTGACCTGGACGCTGCAGATGAGCGTGCTGCAAGCCAAGGAATACGCGCTCACCGGCGCGCGTATTCCTGCCGCCAAGGCCGTCGAGCTCGGCCTCGCCAACCACGTTGTCGCCGATCCGGTTTCCGACGCGATCGCGTGCGCGAAGAGGATCATGGAGCTGCCGCGCCAAGCCGTCGAGAGCACCAAGCGGATGCTCAACATGCAAGTCGAACGGGTGGTGCTGAACACGCTCGACTACGCCAACGCCGCCGAGGACCAGTCGTTTCAGACCGATGACTTCCGGCAGATCGTCGCGAAGCTCAACGCACCCAAGGGCTAAGGCTTTTTCAGCTTATCGCTTGCGATCTCCAGTAGGTGCTTCACGGTGGCCGGGCCTTTGCCGTATTCCACGACGATGTCGTTGACGATCGGATCCCACAGTTCCTGCTCACTCTTGGGGAACTTCGGCGCATCAGCCTGATGCAAGCCGTAGTAATACAGGTTGATTCCAACCTGCATCGCAGCGAGTTTCTGCAGCACATAGACGACCTTCGTGCTGTTGTGGAACGCGCCGGTGCCGATGCCCCCGGTGCTGACAGTGCCGACCCCGTTGGCCTTCGCCACGGTAAAAGCCGCGACGAAGGTGTTGAACAGATCGCTGACCGTGTCCAACCCCGCCTGCACCTTAAGGGCCGCTACTGGATCGTCTATTTTCGGTAATTCGGCAACTGCCATGGAAAGGGTGTTCAACTCCAGATTCTTGCCCCCAAGAGGTGTGATGTAGGAGAAGAGTTTCTCGGGAGGCAGGGTGGTCCACGTGCCGGCGAGGTCGGGGTGGATTTCCATCGTGCGATGCACCGGACCGATGAACAGCGGTGTCGGGTTGCACTGCAGAGGACCGTCCTTCTTCGCTTGGACATCACATCCGTCTGCGCGGGTGAAGTTCCCGCCCTTGGCCACCACATTGGCGAGTTCGGGCATCTCCATCACCATCGTCTCCTCTTGGAGGAACCCGTCGTGAAATGGGCCGCCGCCCAACCGGATCGCCGAGAAATCGACCCACGTGGCGCCGGACACCCCGTAGTCGTACCGTACTTTCTTGGCGTCATGCACGGTCACACTTTTATTCTCGAACTTGTTGTCGAAGTAACCAGGATGGCTGGACTTCGACAGCTCGAAGTTTTTGGGATTGTCGAGTAGGTGGACGTTCGTTTTTCCGGCTTTGCTGAAATCGAGGTTCCCGAGCGCGGTGCTGAACAGCAAATACTTGATCGCCAGGTCCGGCTGTCCCTTGATCTTTCCCACGACCTCACTGGCCAGCACGTCCATCAGGTACTTCGGAAACTCCACCACACCACCGGGACCTTGCTTGACCGCACCACCGGGACCCTGCGCGCCGGACGTCCCTTCCGGGTCGGCGGTGCAACCGAGCACGAGCCCGAACGTCAGCGCTAACGCGACCGCCGTCCCGAACGCCATTTTCTGAATGCCATTGCGAAACCACGACCGTGTCATAACGCCGGATCTTAAGGCACGGAAGGTGACTTCGAGCGTGGAATCGTGCGGGGCCCGCGCCCCTCACGTCACTTCGGCGCGAAGCGCAGCGCTCCGTCCAGGCGGATGACTTCGCCGTTGAGGTAATCGTTTTCGACGATGCTCTGGACCATCGCTCCGTACTCGTCAGGCCGCCCAAGGCGTTTCGGGAACGGGATCTGCGGTCCCCAGTGCGCATCCAGCTGCTCTACTGGAATATTGCCGTACGCGCCTGTAGCGATCATGCCGGGCGCAATGGTGACGACACGAATGCCGAGCGGCGAGAGGTCGCGGGCCGCCACCAGAGTCATGCCGATGACGCCGCCCTTCGCGGCCGCATAGCAGATCTGGCCGATCTGGCCCTCGTAACCGGCAATCGACGCGGTGTCGACGATTACTCCGCGGACACCGGTGTCGAGTGGCTCCTGGCGCGCGATGGCCGCAGCGGACAGCCGCAGCACGTTGAACACCGCGGTCAGGTAAAAGTTGATGGTCGTCTGGAAGCCCTCGAGATCCAGCGCAGAACCGTCCTTGCCGACGAGGCGTCCGCCGCTCGCGGGACCGCCGTGGCAATCCACCGCGATGCGCAGCGGCCCGAGTGACTCCGCTTCTGTCAGCGCGGCGTTGACCTCGTCGGTGCTCGTCGCGTCGGTGTGGACGTAGCGGATGCCGAGTTCGCTCTCCAGTGCCTTGCCCTTGTCGTCGGCGACGTCGGCGATCACAACTTTTGCTCCCGCGCCGTGCAAGCGCCGGACGGTCGCCTCACCGAGGCCGCCCGTTCCGCCGACGACGATCGCGGAGCTACCGCTGATCTGCATGTGATTCCCCTTCTTGCAACTCGGACTCTTCGGCTGCGAGAATATCATTCTCACTGCGGCCGAATGGAGGGTCTGACGGTTACCGGCGATATCGAGGCGCTCATCGCGGCGGCGCGAGACGGATCCGCCCGCGCCGCCGGTCGATTGCTGAGCCTGGTCGAGGGTCCCGGTCGTGCCGAAGTGCTTGCCGCCCTCGGCCCGTCCACCACGCGCGTCGTCGGGATCACCGGACCGCCCGGCGCTGGGAAGTCAACGACGATCGCCGTTCTCGCTGGTGCGTACCGCGAGCAGGGCCTGCGCGTGGCGGTGCTGGCGGTCGATCCGTCGTCGCCGTACAGCGGAGGAGCGCTCCTGGGCGACCGCATCCGGATGGCCGCCCACATCAACGATCCGGGTGTGTTCATCCGCTCGGTGGCAAGCCGCGGACATCTGGGCGGCTTGGCCGCGGCGGTGCCTGCCGCGATCCGCGTTCTCGCCGAACTCGGCTACGACGTCGTGCTGTTGGAGACCGTGGGGGTGGGGCAGTCGGAGATCGAGATCGCCGCGATCGCCGACCCGACCGTCGTCATCCTCAACCCGGGCGCGGGAGACGCGGTTCAGGCGGCCAAGGCCGGTCTGCTGGAGGTGGCCGATGTCGTGGTGGTGAACAAGGCCGACCGCGAGGGCGCGGACCAGACGGTGCGGGACCTGCGGGCGGAGACGGACGCCCCCATCCTGTCGCTGGTCGCCTCCCGCGGCCAGGGCGTGCAGGAGCTCGTCGAAACCATCGACGCCCACTACCGCGATGACACCTTGGCCCGACGGACCGCACGGGCCCGGGCGCAGGTTCTTTCCTTGGCGCTGAGCAAATTACGCACCCATCCGGACCTCGAACGTCTCGCGGCATCGGTCGCGTCGGGACAGCAGGACGCGTATACGGCGTCCGGGTCGTTGTTCGGCGAGCGCTCAGAACCCGCGCGCATGACGCCCGGCTGGCACGCCGCGAACACACCGGGTGCCCCGGCAGTCGTGATGGGCACAAGCGGGCAAGTCCTCACCTACTCTGAACTCGACGGGCGGTCGACGCGCTTCGCACGAGCGCTGCGAGCTCGTGGCCTGTTGCTCGGCGATCATATCGCAATACTGATGGAGAACCACCCGGCGTTTCTCGAAGTTGCTTGGGCCGCACAGCGTTCCGGTCTGTACTACACCGCCGTCAATTCCCACCTGCGCGCGGCTGAGGTGCAGTACGTGCTCGACGACTGCGGCGCGAAGGCGCTCGTGACGAGCCCGGCGGTGAGCGAGCTCGTCGCGGATCTGGACCTGTCGCGCATAGCGATTCGCGTGTCGGTGGGCGGTGCGGTCGCTGGGTTCGAGCGTTACGAGGACGTGCTGGGCGGGGAGTCGGGGGCACCGCTGGAGGACGAGCGCGAGGGCAGGGAGATGCTGTACTCGTCCGGGACCACCGGGCGCCCGAAAGGGGTTCGAAAACCATTGTCGGGAAACCTATTCGGTGATCCCTCTGCACCGCCCGTGCAGATTGCCCGCGGTCTGGCAGGGGCGGATTCTGGGCCCGATGTGGTGTACCTGTCGCCTGCGCCGTTGTATCACTCCGCGCCCCTGGTGTGCTCGATGTCGTGGCACCGATTCGGCGCGACAGTGGTGGTGATGGAGCGATTCGACGCCCGGGAGTGCCTGGAGCTGATCGAGCGCCATCGCGTGACCCACGCGCAGTTCGTGCCGACGATGTTCATCCGCATGCTGCGGCTGCCAGAGCAGGAGCGGCTTGGCTACGACCTGACGAGCCTGCGCAGCGTCACCCACGCCGCGGCGCCATGCCCGGTCTCGGTGAAGCAACAGATGATCGAATGGTGGGGGCCGATCATCAACGAGTACTACGCCGGCACAGAGGATATCGGCTCGACACACATCACGTCGCAGGAGTGGTTGGCACACCCCGGGTCGGTGGGACGACCACGAGAAGAGTGCCACATCGTCGGCCCGGACGGTGCAGAGCTGTCCGCCGGTGAGGTGGGTGTCGTGTACTTCGCCGGCGGCCGTGGTTTCGAATATCACAACGATCCGCACAAGACCGCGTCGGCGACGAATGACAAGGGCTGGCGGACCATCGGCGACATGGGCTACCTCGACGACGACGGGTACCTCTTCCTCACTGACCGGCAGGCCCACATGATCATCTCGGGTGGGGTGAACATCTATCCGCAGGAGGCGGAGAACGTGCTCGCCGGTCATCCCGCCGTTGCCGACGTCGCGGTTTTGGGCATCCCCGACGACGAAATGGGTGAGGCCGTCAAAGCGGTCGTCGAGGCCGCCGACCCTGCGTCCGC
>JAVHWG010000521.1:0-5640 GCA_032159965.1 Mycobacterium sp. | reverse complement strand
CCTGACGCCCCGACGACCAGCACCTGCTGACCTTGCTCGACGCGTCCGGCGTCCCTAAGGCTCTGCAGGGCAGTAAGTCCCGAAATGGCGATGACGGCGGCATGCTCGAACGTCAGCTTCGCCGGCTTGGGCACGAGTTTGTCCTCGCGGGCGCGGGCGTAGTCGGCGAAAGTTCCCGTGCCGATACCGAAGACCTCGTCGCCTATGGCGAACCTGGTTACGTCGGCACCGACCGCCGCGACTGTGCCGGCGACATCGAGCCCGGGAACCGGCCGCTTCGGCCTATGCAACCCGAAGTAGAGGCGCCCCAAGTAGGGGAGGCCGGTCATGGCATGCCACGTGCCACGGTCGATGCCTGCCGCGTGCACCTTCACCAACACCTCGGTGCCGGCAATCTGCGGCACAGTGACATCGGCCAACCGCCAACAGCCGACCGGACCGTAACCGTCCTGCACGATTGCCCGCATCAGGTCTCGCTCTCGCTGCAGCACGCTGGGTTCGGGCCGACGGATCAGGCGGCCAGCCTGAAGGGTGGGTAGCTGTCGGTGACCAGCAGGAACGCGTAAGCGATCACTCTCTGACCCCAGCGCATGACGCCTTCTACGAACCGGAACATGCCCCTCGGGTAGCGGCCGGTGAAGAGGATCGCGAACCAGGCCAATACGACAACGACCAGTGCTGCGATCCAGAGAAACAGCAGAACAAGCAGGTGCGGGATCACGAGCAGCCACTTGACGAGCGGTAGCCACCGGTTGAGGTCACGGGACGCGTTCGGATAGGCGTACTCGAGGTGCACCGCTTGTCGTTCGTCTGTCGAGGGGTACCTGTCATCCATCAGCGCGAGGTAGACCACGACCCGGTTGGTGAATCGCTGCAGCTCGAGGTTCCAGTCGAACCACCACCGGGGGTACTTGCCCCGGAAGAGGATCGTGAGCAGCGGACCTGCGAACAGCAGGCCGCCCGCGCCCAACGCCACAGCTGAGCTTTCCCCGGACCACACACTGACGCTGCCGGACACGACGGCCAGCACGATCAGGACGGGCAGTGCGACGAAGATCCGAAAGGCTGACGTGAGCCTGTTCAATTGGCGGTCGGGATAGTCCACGCCGAACTGCACTGGGTACATCGGCAGGGTTGCGTGTTGCGTCGTCATTACCTGTCCCGTCACCTTGGTGGATGCTTCGGTGACCCGGATGTACAGCGCACATCCGAGGTGGTAGCTATGCGGCGCTCGGCAAGCGTGAGCGCGAGTGGCGGAGAGCGCAAGGGACCAATGGCCCGTGCAACAAGATCGCCAACGGCAGGGTCGGCCGAACTCTGGGCAAAGCGACCGCCCGCCGTCGTCATCGTCAGTTGCCGGCGAGGCGGGCCAGGACTCGTCCACGGAGCCGGTGCAGCTGTGGCATCAGCCCGGCCCAGGCCGGGAGGTCGTAGGCGGGCTGGTGTCGGATGATGAGCTGGTCATGTCGAGTCCTTGTGGTGGGCGTGCGCGGGCGGGCGGTTCGACAGGCCGTGGTCGAGGTCCCGCACGGCGGTTCGCACGTCGTCCTCGACGAGGTCGGCGTTGAGTGCGAGTGCGGCCGCGGAGCCGGCGCCGGCCGCGGTGATGACCTGGGCCCGCGGGTCGGCGATGTTTCCGGCCGCCCACACTCCGGGAACGGAGGTGCGTCCGGTGGTGTCGACGGTGACCCAGCCTTCGGCGTCCATTTCGCAGCCGAGACCGGCGAGGACCGTGTTGTTCGGCACGAAGCGGGGCGGCACGAAGAGCGCGTCGCGGGGAATGACGCTCCCGTCCCGCATCTGGACGCCTCCCAATTGGTCGGCGTCGTCGATGACCAGCTTCTCGATCGTGCCTTCGACGACGCCGATGGCGCGGGCGAGCAGCTGGGTCCGCTCGGTCGCGGTGAGCAGGTCGGGCGGGGTGAAGTAGACGAGATCGTGGGTCCACTGGCGCACGATCTGCGCGTACCGGACGGCACCCGGGTTGCCGCCGAGCACGCCCAGCGGGCGGTCGCGCACCTCATGTCCATGGCAGTAGGGGCAGTGCAGGACGTCGCGGGCCCACCGGTCGCGAAGGCCGGGGATGTCGGGCAGCTCGTCGCGCAGCCCGGTCGTGATCAGCAGTCGTCGTGTCGAGATCCGCCGACCGCCGGCGAGAAGGACCCAGAACCCGGCCGTGCCGTTGGGTACGAGCTCGGTGACCGTGCCATCGGCGATCTCTCCGCCATAGGTCGTTAACTCGTGGCGGCCGACGGCCAGCAGCTCGCCGGGTGGCATGCCGTCGCGCGAGAGGTAGCCGTGCATGTGTGCCGCCGGGGCGTTGCGCGGCGCACCGGCGTCCACCACGAGAACGTTGCGTCGGGCGCGGGCGAGGACCAGCGCGGCGGACAAGCCGGCCGCGCCCCCGCCGATGACCAGTACGTCGTATTGACTCATGCCGCAAGAGTGGGGGCGCCGGGCGCCCTTTGCCTAGGACCGTTGCTGTTTCCGGGAATCGCGAGTCGAATAGGCCCGTGGACGACACCGCGGCGGCGAAGATCGCCTCCGCTCTTGACCAGGTCGGCGCACGGCTCAAACGCATCCGCGTCCGGCGGCGCATGACGCTGACCGAGGTTGCGACGGCGACCAGCATCTCGAAGAGCACGCTGTCCCGACTCGAGACCGGTCAGCGGCGCCCCACCCTTGAACTACTTCTCGCACTGGCGCACGAGTATCGCGTGCCGCTGGACGAACTGGTCGCGGCGCCCGCTACCGGCGATCCGCGCGTCCAGCTCAAACCTGGACGCGTCAAAGGCCGGACCGTCATCCCGCTGACCCGGCAACCCGACGGAATGCAGGCCTGGAAAATCGTCATCCCGAAGACCAAGATCACCCCGGAACCCCGCGCGCACGACGGCTACGAATGGATCTACGTACTGTCCGGCCGGATGCGATTCGTCCTCGGCGACGAAGACTGGGTGCTCGGGCCGGGCGAAGTCGTCTCCTTCGACACCAGGGTCGCGCACTGGTTCGGCAGCACCGGCGACGAACCCGCCGAGATCCTCAGCATTTTCGGACGACCCGGCGAACGATTGACCATCGCAGCACAAATGAGCCGTTATGCACGGGCCGAAACGACGGCTTCTATGTGCGTCGAGCGGTCATGTTGGTGATTGCCAGCCTTTTCGCCGCCTCGCCTCTCACGCAATTTGGGGTTGAGTTGCCGCGCTCGACGAGGGCGACGAGGGCAATGCCGGGTGGTTCGGTCGAGGCAGCCGGAAGCCGGTGAATGAGCCAGCATGCCCGTTCGTGTCGAGGGAGACGCTGTGCAGATCGAACATGTAGTCGTGCTGTGTCTGGAGAATCGGTCTTTTGACCACATGCTGGGCTATCTCGACCATCCGGAACCGAGATTCGAAGGATTACGCGGCGCCGGACCGTACGACAACGTCGGATGGGATGGTGCCGAACGGGTAGCGGCGTCAGAGAGAGCCAAGCGTGTTTTGCCTTTCGGGCCCGACCACTCGCATGACGCTGTTATGGAACAGCTTGGCATCACTTCCGATCACAAACCGTGGCGGCCGACCAATCAGGGCTTCGTGACCAGCTACGAACGCAAGGCCCGCGGCCTCGCACCGCCCAAGGTTGAAGGGTTCCTCGGTCCGTTGCTAGGCAAGCTGTTCGGTCCCAAGCCGATCGGCTCGACCGTGGCAGGGCGTGGACCATTGACGATGCTGTGCCAGAGGCCGGAGCAGGTCCCCGTGCTAGGCAGGCTCGCGCTCGAGTTCGCGGTCTGCGACCACTGGTTCTGTTCGGTTCCAGGTGAAACGTGGCCCAACCGCAACTATCTGCACGCGGCCACATCCGATGGCGAGACCGACATCGAGTTGCGCGTCTACTCGAACCCGACGATCTTCGAGTTGCTGGAGAAGAACGGCAAGCGGTGGCGGGTCTATCACGACGACACGCCTCAACTGTGGGCCTTCCAGAACCTGTGGGACACGCCCGATCGGCACGGCAACTGGTTTCCGGCAGCGAAATTCGTCGAGCACGCAGCCCGAGGGGACCTTGCGGCGTACTCCTTCATCGAGCCCAACCACAGGCCACCGTTCCACACCCTCGATCATCAGCCGATCCTTGGCGGCGCTAAGAGTGGCAGCACCAGCCAGCACCCGGAGAACAATCTCGTCTCCGACGCTGCCTACGACGAGTTCGACGACACAGCGGACACCGATTTCGCTCGCGCCGAACGGCTCATCGCCACAATCTACGAAGCTCTGCGCGCCAACCCTGCGCTGTTCCAGAAGACGATGTTCGTGATCACCTACGACGAACACGGAGGACTGTACGACCACGTCCCGCCGCCAGCTGACGTTCCCGCTCCCGGGGGCGGACGAGGCTTGCTCGGCCGAATACTGCACGCCATCTGGCACCGCAAGACTCAATCCTTTGACTTCACGATGCTCGGACCGAGGGTGCCGACCGTGATTGTGTCCCCGCACATCCCCGCGGGCACGTTGATAGCCGAAACGCACGATCACGCCAGCGTGCCAGCCACCCTGCGGGCAATCTTCGCGCCGACCGCGCAACCGTTGACCAAGCGAGACGCCTGGGCGGCTACCTTCCACCATGCGCTGAGCCTCGACAACCCGCGCACCGACTTGCTGGACCTGTCCCAGCACGTCACCACCACGGCGGCCGCTGCGGCCGCGAACGCCGCGGCTGCCGAGACCGGTGCACCAACCACGGCGGCAGCAACTACCAAGGTCGGCGCCGAGGTTATCCCCACGTACTACCAGGACTTCCTCAAGCAGACCGAGCAGGTCCGCAAACATCTCCGCGCCGTCGGCGAGCCTGAAATCCAGAACGTGACCGCGTCATCCGGTGGGCAGAGCGCGGCCGAAGTCACCGCGGCATTCCAAGAAGCGGCTCATCGACACCGCCATACGGACACCGCGGGGTAGCGCAAGGAACGGCTCTACCAAACCCTCTTGAGCAAACGCCGCGGATAGCGCCCATTCGGCAGCGCGCGATCCCTCGATTTCGAGCAGGTCGCCCGCGCGAGGCGTCGCGCATGGGCCAGCAGCTCATCCGCCTGGCTTCCAGCTCAGGGCTCAATGATGCTGGGCCGGCCCGCCGGGCGTTCAAGAACAGTCCGGTCCGTTGGCCGGAAGCCGAAGCTCGCATAGAGGAAGGTCGCGTCGCCGGTGTGCAACAGCCAGCGATAATCGGCACCCGGCCCGTCGTCGATCATCGCGTGCACTATTCGCCGGCCGAGGCCACTGCGGCGATGGTGCTTGAGGACAAAGACGTCGGCAAGGTAGGCGAACGCGACACCGTCGGACACGGCTCGTGCGAACCCGACCTGTGAGCCGTCATCGGCGTAGGCACCAACAACCCGCCAGGCACCACGGACCTGTTCCTCGATGTTGGCCCGGGTGCGCCCGCGACCCCAGTACGCCTCGTCGTGCAGGTAGGACCACACCACGTCCATGTCGATGCGTCCCGGGTCTGCGTCCACCTCGTATTCGGCCATAGCGCTCAGCCTGCCATCCGCGTGGCGTACTTGTCAGCCCGAGGCAGTCCGGTTCCAAAGCCGTGATAGCGAGCGGTCGTCATGAGGTTCGTTGCCCTGCACCACTGCTGCGCTGATCAACGCCG
>JAVHWG010000510.1:0-5270 GCA_032159965.1 Mycobacterium sp. | reverse complement strand
CATCGTCGGCACCATGGGCCTGGTGCTCGCGCTGCTGTTCCAGGCCGTGCTGCTGCCGCGATTCGGACTCTATTTCCACCTTCTGCGTCTCGACCTGGTCGCGATGTGGCTGTTTGTGGTCAGCGCCAGCATCGTCCTGTTCGGCCTGCGGCCGGTCGCGCGGTTCGCGTGGGTCTGGGGACTCCTGCTGGGCGTGTTCTCGCTGCCCTACTACCTCGTGGTCGTGCTGTTCGGGGGCGGGAAGTTCGCCGCCGGTGCGGCAACGCTTTTGATCGCCGGTGTGGGCACCGGTATCGCCGGCGGTCCCACCCTTCGGCGCGGTTTTGTGGGGTCGATGTCCGCGTGGGTCGTCGGCTTCGCTGTGCTCATCACGATCGCCGTGGTCTTCCCGGACTCGCCGGTGCGGATCTATCAGCAGGTCCCAGCACTGACCGCGATCTGCGTCGTCACCGTTCTCATGTACTTCCGGGCGCGGCGGGGCGTGCCGAAACGGGTGCTCGATCGCAAAGTGGAACCGCTGGCCGCCCATCAGGTGTGGGCCGCGGTACCGCTGGTCGTGATGGTGACCTTCTGCCTGGCGGTGGTCGGTTTGCCCGTCGCCGCCGGCACGACGGTCAATTCCGGCACTGACGCCGGCAACCTCATCGCCGGGCGGCCCCTGGTCGCGCCACCGGGTTGGGACACTGCCGGCTCGCGGAATTACCAATGGGTGGAACGGTTTTACGGTGACAACGCCGTTCTGGTCCGTCAACAGTTGACCGCGGTGACTCCAGATCCCCGGTTCGACAAGCTGTCGCGCCCTCGGACCGTCGTCGTGGACAGCATCGTGAGCGAACGTCCGCTCTCCTTCGACGTGTACCCCACGCGGGTGCTGTACGACCTGACCGGTGCACGGCTGAGTCCGGCCCGGTCGGTGGACCTCGGTCACGGGGTCACGGGAGAGATGGTTTCGGTGGTCGACGACACCCTGCTAATCACTTGGAATTCGCTGCGATTCGTCTGGGGCGACGGGGATCGAGCCCAACTCGTCTCGATCTTCACGGTGGACAACCATGAACCGGGCGCTCCGTTCCCGCAGCCGTCCGACAGCATGGTGTCGACGCTGAGGACGTTGTTCACCCTCTTGTTCCGAGGTAACGCCGTGCTGGACGCGCGCGCGCCTACCATCAAGGACCTGGAGCTGCTCACCGAGTTCGGCCGCGCGCTAGTGGGCGCTCAACTCGATTCGTTCGGGCGGACGCGATGACGGCAACCGTTGAGCATGTCGACGTCACCGTCACCGAATCGGCCAGCCGGCACGCGTTGCGGCGCGCGATCGACGGGCTCCGCGAAGACGATCCGATGTGCTCGGCGTCGACCCCGACCGTGGCATGGCAGCGCTGGATCCTCTGGTCCGCAATGGCTCTCGTGGTCGGGGGTGCGCTCTGGCGGCCGATGATCACCGCGGTGGTGTTGATCGCACTGTGCACCGCGGGTTACCTGGCGACGATGTTCGACCGGGTGCTGATCTTTCGCAAGGGGCTGGCGTCGCGTGCCATCCACATCACCGACGAGGCTGCGCGCGCGCTTCCCGACGCGACTCTGCCCCGTTACACAATTCTCGTCCCCGCCTACGGCGAACCCGAGGTCGTGGGCGACCTCATCGGAGCGATGGCCGCGCTGGAATATCCGCGCGACAAGCTTCAGGTGCTGCTGCTGCTGGAGGCCGACGACGAAGTGACCATCAAGGCCGCGCAGGGCTGCGCGGAAACCGGCCTGGTGACCATCTTGCTCGTGCCGCCCGCCGACCCTCGGACAAAGCCGAAGGCGTGCAATTACGGTTTGCACTTCGCAGACGGCGAGATCGTCACGATCTACGACGCCGAGGACATACCCGAGCCATTGCAGCTGCGCCGGGTGGTGGCAGCTTTCCGGCAACTGGGCGATGACGTCGCTTGTGTGCAGGCCAAGTTGGAATACCACAACGGCCACCAGAACATACTGACCGCGTGGTTCACCGCTGAATACGCGTTGTGGTTCGGTTACCTGCTACCCGGCATGATGGTCAGCACATCGCCAATTCCGTTGGGCGGCACCTCGAACCACTTGCGCCGTGCTGTCCTGGACGACATCGGCGCGTGGGATCCGTTCAACGTCACCGAAGACGCCGATCTCGGATTGCGCATCGCAGGCAGCGGATACCACACGGCGGTGATCGACTCGACGACACTCGAGGAGGCCAACAGCGACGTGATCAACTGGATCCGGCAGCGGTCGCGGTGGTACAAGGGCTATCTGCAGACCTGGCTGGTGCACATCCGCCGGCCCGTCCACCTCTTCCGCACGATCGGCGCCCGCAGCTTCATTCGCTTCAATCTCGTGCTGGCCGGCACACCCGTCGTTGCGGTGCTGAACCTGGTGTTCTGGTTGATCACGTTGTTGTGGTTCCTCGGTCAGCCAGCCCTGGTGGGTGACGTGTTTCCTTGGTACGTCTACTTTCCCGCACTCGTCGCGCTGATTCTGGGTAATGCCGCGACCCTGTACATGAACCTGATCGCGCTGCGCGAGGACGACCGCTCGGACCTTCTCCTGGCGGCGCTGACCGTGCCGGTGTTCTGGTTGTTGATGAGCGTGGCTGCCGCCAAAGGCTGTTACCAGCTGATCCGTAACCCGTCCTACTGGGAGAAGACTTTTCACGGACTGGCGCGCCCCCCCGCAGACGATATGGAGTTGTCAGGCACACCATGAGCGTCACGCGGTCGGGTCGCCGCCTCAAGGCGACGGTCTACTTTTCCTCGCTGACGCTCTTCGTCGTCGCCGGTTACTGGTTGCAGGTGAGGCACGGGTTCATCCTGGGTGACGCGCTGTCGCGGGTCTCGGCGGCCCAGGCCGTCGTGTTCAGCCGTAACCCGCACCTTGCCGCGATCGGCTTCATCTTCACACCGCTGACCGCGATGCTGCAGATTCCTGCGATCGCGGTGAGCCCGCTGTGGCCGGACATGACCGAACGTGCGTTCTCGGGAACTCTGATGTCGGGAGTGTTCATGGCCGGTGCCGTGGTACAGATCCTCGGCATGGGCACCGACCGCGGATTGCCCCGCACGTACGCGGTAGCGGTCACAGCGTTGTTCGCCCTCAACCCGATGATCGTCTTCTACGGCGCGAACGGTATGAGCGAGGCGCCGTTCATCTTCTTCATGTCCTGGGCGGTTCGCCGGCTGATCATGTGGATGGCCGACGACGACGTTCATCACCTGGTGACCGCCGGAGGCATCGCGATGGGGCTGGCCTACCTGACCCGATACGACGCGGTCGCCTGCGTCGCGGCGGCGGGATTGCTGGTCGGGATTACCACCTACATGCGGGCGCGACCGCCGCCCCGGTTCCGGCGAGCATTGTTGGACCTGCTGATGGTGAGCGGACCCGGGCTGGCGGCGTTCGTCGGGTGGGCCGCGATCAGCTGGCTGATCACAGGTGAAGCCTTCGCGCAGTTCACGTCGCAGTACGGCAACACCGCGATCCTGGCGCAGTCGGGTCAGGGCAGCCATGGACTCGGTTCGGGTCTCGAATTTGCGGGCGTGTGCATCGCCCTGCTGGCACCCATGGGCATTCCCATTGCGGTGCTTGCTCTGGTGCGCAGGTGGCGTCGGCCGAATTGGCAGGTGTTGCTTGTGCCGCTCACGATTTACGGTGCGGCGCTGGCATTTCAGGCGCTCAGCTATGCCTCGGGGTCGACGTTTCCATTCCTGAGGTTTTACATCATCGCGATCCCGATGGCGGCCTGCCTGGCGATGCTCGCCGTTCCCGACGGGGACCTGGTGCCGGCCAAGCGCCGAGGCCGGTACGCGCCGCAGCTACACGAGGAACAGGAGACGTCACCCCGGCGACGACGGTCGTGGGCCGCGTACGCCGGGGTCGCCACAGCTTGTGCGCTGGGTTTGCCGGTGACCGCCTGGGGGATGGGTCAGCCGCAGTACGCGCCACAGGAGTACGCACTCGGTGCCGTGCTGGCTCCGGACCCGGACAACCTCAGCGACCGCAAGGCGCTGGAACAGCGCATCGCCGCCACGTTCTCGACCGAGCGGGACATCGCGCGTTACCTGGAACACCTCAACCTGCCGGATAGCTGCGTGATCACCGACACCGTGTACGGCTTCGCGATCGTTGCTGCATCGCAGCGCCCCAAGACCTTTATCGTCCCGTCGGATCCGGATTTCACGGCGGTCCTCAACGCACCTGCGGAGCACGGAATCGAGTACATGCTGGCGATTCCACCCCTCGGTCGCGGCAAGTCCGACGCACTGAACCTGCGTTACCCCACGCTGTATGACACCGGCGCCGATGTCGCGACCTTGGAGTTGGAGATTCCCAACAGCGGCGACAGCCAGCCGAACTGGCGACTGTACCGAGTCAACGAAGCTCCGCGCGGCCGTTGACCCCTGCGAACGGAACCGCTCTGAGCTGGTATTTCGCCGACCTCACCGCCGCGTCTGCCGGCATTGACGGCACCTGTTAGCGCCTGCGTTACATCGGCGAAATCCAACTGCACGCAAGCTCGCGATGATCGAGCATGTGGCAGTCGACGTCGTCCGGGCACAATGCTCGTATTGCGGTGTCGGCTGCGGCGTCACGGTCGAAAAATCCGGCCCGCATATTGCGAAGGTCGCCGGAGACAAACAGCACCCGGCCAACTTCGGCCGGCTGTGCACGAAGGGGGCCACCCACGCCGAGCTGGCGCGGACTGACGGGCGCCTCGAGACTGCTCTGGTGCGCACTGCGCGCGACCAGCCACTCGAACAGGTCGACGTCGACGAGGCGATACGCAGCGCGGCGCAGCGTCTCACGGCGATCGCCAACGAGCACGGCCCGGATTCGATCGCGCTATATGTGTCCGGCCAGCTCACGATCGAAGCCCAGTACCTGGCCAACAAGTTGGCGAAGGGCTTCCTGCGGACAGTGCACATCGAGTCCAACTCCCGCCTGTGCATGGCCAGTGCGGGCAGCGGCTACAAGCTGTCGCTGGGCTCGGACGGCCCGCCGGGAAGCTACGACGACTTCGACAATGCCGACCTGTTCTTCGTCATCGGGTCGAACATGGCGGACTGTCATCCAGTCCTGTTCCTGCGCATGGTGGATCGGCTGAACACAGGCGCCAGGCTCATCGTCGTCGATCCGCGCCGCACCGCGACCGCGGAAAGGGCCGATCTCTTCCTTCAGATCGCATCGGGGACTGATCTTGCGCTGCTGAACGGCATCCTGCACTTGCTCATAGAAAACGGTGACATCGACTC
>JAVHWG010000506.1:0-3093 GCA_032159965.1 Mycobacterium sp. | reverse complement strand
ACACCAAAAACTGGCATCAAAAACAAACCACACCCCTCACACGGGAACAAACAAGAGGCATGACAAAAACAAACAACAAACAAAAACCACCAAACACACTATTGAGTTCTCAAACAACACACCCGTAAAACAGGCAACCCTGCTACTGTACGCCATCCCCGGACATCGGTCAAACCCCAGGTCAGGGCGCTGTTTAACGCGTTACTGGGAGCCTACGCGCTCGATCTCGGCTCCCAAACTCACCAAGTTCTCCACGAACAAGGGGTAGCCCCTGTCGATGTGGAACACGTCGTGCACTTCGGTGTCGCCGTCGGCAACCAGGCCGGCCAGCACCAATCCAGCACCGGCGCGGATGTCCGAGGACCACACAGGCGCGCTGGACAACTGCGGGATGCCACGGACCACGGCGTGATGGCCATCGGTACGGGCGTCGGCACCCAACCGGATCATCTCCTCGACGAACCGGAACCGCGCCTCGAAGACATTCTCGGTGATCATCGACGTACCGTCGGCGATCGACGCGAGTCCGATCGCCATCGGCTGCAGATCTGTGGGAAAACCGGGAAACGGCAATGTTGCGACGTTGAGCGCCTTCGGCCGGTCGTACTGGACCACGCGAAAACCGTTGTCGTCCTGCGTAACTGTGGCGCCGGCATCGTGCAGCTTGTGCAGGACGAGTTGTAGATGAGCCGGATCCACACCCGTCACCGAGATGTCGCCTCGTGTCATCGCCGCGGCGATTCCCCAGGTCGCGGCCACGATGCGGTCGCCGATCACCCGATGCTCGGTCGGATAAAGCTTGTCGACGCCGGTGATCGTCATGGTCGACGTGCCTGCGCCCTCGACCTTCGCGCCCATCTGGCACAGCATTGTGCACAGATCAACGACGTCGGGCTCACGTGCGGCGTTATGGATGGTTGTCACACCCTCGGCGAGAACGGCCGCCATCAAGATGTTCTCGGTGGCGCCGACCGACGGGAACTCCAGCTGAATCTCCGCGCCCCGCAAGTGTTCTGCCGAAGCGACCACGCATCCGTGCTCGATGTTGCAATCGGCCCCGAGCTGCCGCAGGCCCGCCTGGTGCATGTCCAGCGGTCGCGACCCGATGGCGTCACCGCCGGGCAGAGCGACCCGCGCCCTCTTGCATCGGCCTACCAGCGGTCCGAGCACGCACACCGAGGCCCGGAACTGCCGCACCGCGGCAAAGTCGGCGTCGTACTTGAGCTCCTCGGGCGACGTGATCCGTGCCACCGAACCGTCGAGCTCCACGTTCGCTCCGAGGCCACGCAGAACCTCGGCCATCAGCGGGACATCCAGAATGTCCGGACAGTTCGTGATGGTGCTGGTGCCTTCTGCGAGGAGGGCTGCCGCCATCAGCTTGAGCACGCTGTTCTTGGCACCAGTCACGGCGACTGATCCTGACAACCGGTTGCCTCCGGTCACCACAAAGCGCTCGCTCACGCGGGTTAGTGTAGACAGCCCGGTCGTCAATGTCAGTCTGCCCGGTACGGTTTGACCATGGCCGTTCACCTCACACGCATATACACACGAACCGGTGACGACGGCAGCACCGGCTTGAGCGACTTCTCGCGTGTGACAAAGAACGATTCACGACTCGTGGCATACGCCGACTGCGATGAGACGAATGCCGCGATCGGTGTCGCCATTGCGCTGGGGGCTCCGGATGAATCGATGGCTCAGATGTTGCGTCAGATTCAAAACGATCTGTTCGACGCCGGGGCGGATCTCTCGACGCCGGTGGTCGAAGACCCGAAATATCCACCGCTTCGCATCACGCAGGATTACATCGACCGTCTGGAAACCTGGTGCGACAAGTGGAACGAGTCGCTACCCGCACTTGATTCCTTTGTCTTGCCTGGTGGCACGCCGCTCGCGGCATTCCTTCACGTCGCACGGACGGTCGCGCGTCGCGCCGAGCGCTCAGCATGGGCGGCCGTTGAAACCCACGCGGACACCATCAGCCCTCTGCCCGCCAAATATCTGAACCGTTTATCGGATCTGCTGTTCATACTGTCGCGAGTCGCAAACCCGGACGGCGACGTGCTCTGGAAGCCGGGCAACCAAGCGTCGCAATGATATTCGCTGGCTAGATAGCTCGGCGCTGCGTCCGGGGCGACGGTCTTGACTCGAGCCACGACAGGAATGCTGTCAGCGCTCCCCTGTCCAATGCGACTTCGTAGCGCCGGCGATCCTGGCCGGTGTCGCGAAGCTCCAGAATCGCGATTTCAGCGGTCATGATGTCGAACTCGTCGTCGCGAGGCGCCCGCCTCGACACGATGTCGATACCGCGACGGCTGAGCCGGCGATCCGGCCACAACCTGACGCTGGACAATCGATAGAAGCCGGCGTCTCCTCCGCGGTAGCGGATCACCCCGTGATGCCAGCCCTGCCCGCCGACAGCAGGGATGTCGCGCAAGATCGCCGCGGTACCGCCCTGACGTAGCTTCCAGAGCCGGAACATCAATGCCAACACGGCCAACAGCAACACTGCGACGAGCGCGACCATGGTCGCCATCAGCGCGCTCATCGGCGACGTGTGCGCTAGGAGATTTCGCCGAGAGCGCGCAACCTGGCGCGGCCGCTGGCGGCTACACGGGGATCATCGGAGTCGGCGTCGCTTTTCGCCTGGCTGGCGTCGATCTCCGACTCGAACTCAGCGGACTCGGCGAGGATAATCACGCCGTCGTCCGTCACTGACATGAAACCGCCACCGACGGCGATGCGCAGATCGTCCTCACCCTCTCGCTCGACACGCACCATCGCATCGTCGACGAGCTGTGCGACCAGCGGGATGTGGCGCGGCAGGATGCCGATCTCACCTGAGGTCGTCCGGGTGAAAACAAATGTGCCTTTGCCCGACCAGACCTCACGTTCAACGGCGACGATGTCGACGTTCATGTCGGCCATGTCAGTGCCTACTCATCTTTGTCGTCGGCCTTATCGGATTTGTCTTCGTCGGCTTTGTCTTCACCGGCTTTGTCTGCCTTATCAGCTTTGTCGGCTTTGTCGGCCTTGTCGCTGTCGGCCTTCTCGGCCTTATCGCTGTCGGCCTTATCGCTGTCGGCCTTGTCG
>JAVHWG010000597.1:0-3131 GCA_032159965.1 Mycobacterium sp. | reverse complement strand
ATATCGCCGAACACGACACCGAGTGCGCCGACCACGAGGACCATGCGAGCCGTTTGCCTGCCGCTCCGCGCGCTGGTCGGGTAAGTGGAATCAGACGTTGTGAGCATGGCGAGGTCTCCGATCGATCGTTTCCGATGTCGTTGACCTGATTGTCGGTCGGGAACTCGGCCGAGCCGGTGTGTGAGGAGACAACATCTCCGCCAACACGGTGTCGCTATGTACCAGCGGCTGCTAGACGCCGAAACGGTTGAACAGATTGTCTTGCGGTCTTCAAGATCCCGATGGGCCAGTGCCGTCACCCCGACACCGAACGCCTCGACCGTCCCGCCTACCTCAGTGCCGACCTCGCGACTGTCGATGTAGCTCGGGACGACGACGCGAGCGTGACGGTGTCCCCTAGGACAGCGCATCGTTGTCTTTACGTACAGCCTGCGGCGGTCGACGTTGTCGCCCGCCACATCGACCTCACCGTTTCAGCACACGAGAGTAATGGTGTTGCGCCTGTTACGACCCGACGAAACATCCCACCGCGCGAAGGGAATTCACAGGAAATGGCCAGCCAGAGAACCGTCCGCGACGTTACCTACGACCTGCTTCGTTCGCTGGAGCTGACGACCGTCTTCGGCAACCCGGGCTCCACCGAGGAGACGTTCCTGAAGAACTTCCCCGCCGACTTCACCTATGTTCTCGGTCTTCAGGAAGGGTCGGTGATGGCCATGGCCGACGGGTTCGCACAGTCGACCGGCAAGCCGGCGCTGGTCAACGTGCACACGGGGGCGGGCACCGGCAACGCGATGGGCAATCTGATTGCAGCCTATAAGGGCAACACCCCGCTCATCGTCACGGCGGGTCAGCAGACCCGCGAAATGGTCTTGTGCGAACCGTATTTGACGAACACGGACGGAACCGAATTGCCCAAGCCGTGGGTCAAGTGGGCCTATCAGCCTGCTCGCGCCGAGGACGTTCCTGCGGCGTTCATGCGGGCCTACGCGATCGCCCTTCAACCACCGGCTGGCCCCGTCTTCCTGTCAATCCCACTCGACGACTGGGACAAACCGGCGCTGGGGCCTGCCGTCGTGCGAACTGTCAGTCATCGGGTAAGCCCCGATCCCGAGCGCCTGCGCGGCTTCGCCGACCGCATCAACCGTGCGCAGCGGCCCGTGGTGGTCTACGGCCCCGAGGTCGATCGAAGCGGGGCGTGGGACGCCGGCGTGGCATTCGCGGAGAGGATCGGCGCGCCCGTGTACGGCAGCGCGCTTCCAGACCGGGTGTCCTTTCCCGAGGACCACCGGCTGTATCAGGGGCCGCTCCCGATGACCATCGCCGGTACCGAGAAGGTCTTGCGCGGTCATGATCTGGCGATCGTCATCGGGGCACAGGTCTTCCGCTACTACCCCTTCGTCGCCGGCGAATACCTGCCCGAGGGCACTGATCTGGTTCAAATCATCAGCGATCCGGCACTGGCCGCCGCCGCGCCGGTCGGTGACAGCGTGCTCGGCGATTCGCTGTTGGCTCTGGAGCAGCTCGTGGGCATGGTCGATGACCATAGTGACCGGGAAGTGCCTGCCGCACCGGCCCGTAGCTCTGTCGTCGATTTGTCGGCGCCCCCGCCGCTTGCACCGGATGCGGTGTGGTCGACCCTGGCGTCGGTGAAACCCGCCGATTCACCCTTGGTGACCGAGTCCACGTCGACGATGGCCCAACAACTGCGCTGGATACCCACCACTCGTCCGGCCTCGTTCTTCGCCACCGCAAGCGGCGGGATCGGTTGGGGACTGCCTGCCGCGGTTGGGCTTGCTCTGGGAGACCGCGCCCGTGGCGTCAAGCGCACGATAGTGGCGACCATCGGCGACGGGTCATCCCAGTACTCGGTGCAGGCGATCTACACGGCGGCCCAGCACCGGCTGCCGGTCGTGTTCGTCGTCATGCGGAACGCGGAGTACTCGATCCTCAAGTCGTTCGCCGTACTCGAGGAAACACCTGGTGTTCCGGGTCTGGACCTACCCGGACTTGACATCGGCTCCCTCGCATCAGGTTTCGGTTGCCGGACGGTGAACGTAGACAGCTGCGAGAAGCTCGCGAACGAGTTTACGAACGCGCTCGATGCCGACGGGCCGACGGTGATCGTGGTGCCCACCAAACCGCAACCGGCACACCTGGGCTGAGAGAGAACCCATGCCCATCTACACCTGCACCGTCGCCGAATCGGCACTCAGCGCCGACGCGAAGCGCGCATTGGCCACCGAGATCGCGCGAATTCATTCATCGATGATCCACGTGCCGAGTACCTATGTGAACGTTGCCTTTCACGAGCTGGCTACCGACGACCTGTACGCCGGCGGCATACCTGCGAGCCCTGTGCTGGTCACCGGCTGGGTGCGTGAAGGCCACCCCGCCGACGACACCACCAGGCTCGCCACCGAAATCTCCACCGCCGTCGTCAAGATCTGTGAGATCGACGTCGAGAGGGTTCTCGTCGTCATCCAACCCAGCCCAGCGCGTTTCGCCGTGGAAGGCGGCCGCGTCCTGCCCGAGCCCGGTGAAGAACGATCTTGGCTCGCCGGACGCGCAGCGACTCGCTCCACCTAAATCGCCGCAGTAGCGCTGCCTCCGTGCACTTCGTCTGCGAGCTTCTTGACCGCTTCGCGCAGAGTCGACACTGTCAACGGCTCGATCACTCGGGGTCCCAAACCTCCGTGCGTGTCCTCGACTTGACGCGTCCAGACGCCGCTGTAGCACCCAGTCGATCGGCCGATCACGGCAATCGGTTTGTCGTGCAGCGCACCGTGACTCCAGCGACGCGTCAGCCAGTCGATTGCACTATGCGCCATCGAGGGAACCTGCCCGCGGTAGCTCGTGACTACGAGCACCGCATCAGCCGCACTGGCGGCCAGACGCAAGGCGGCGACCGTGTCCGGCGTCCCGTGGGTCTCCAATGCTTCGTTGTAGCGGGGCAGGCGGGCAAGGTCGTCGAACACGTGCACCATTACTCCGTCGGGCGAGCTGTCTAGCACGTATCGGCTCATCGCACGGCTGACCGGACCTGCGGGCAGACCGACCAAGACCAATACGATTATGAAATCCGAATGTGCACTTGCCGTTCGAGAAGCCGTAGGTTCTGCCATGACTTA
>JAVHWG010000450.1:0-5483 GCA_032159965.1 Mycobacterium sp. | reverse complement strand
CCGCCGGGCGGATCGTTGTTCCTCATCGTTTCTCCTCCACGTTCGGCGGCGGATCGGGCGATGCGTCGTGCATTGGTCACCTTGCGATGAAAGTATCTCCCTCGTGGCCACGAAGAAACCTCAAACGATCTCCTATCCCGCGGCGAGCTCGCGTTCGCGCCGCAAAGACGAATTCAGCGTCGATCCGCACGTCATCGTCCTGTTCGGCGCCACCGGCGACCTGGCGAAACGCAAGCTGATTCCAGGCCTGGCCTATCTGCATCAGTCCGAATTGGCCCCGGATGTCCAGATCGTCGGCACCTCGCTGGAGGACCTCAGCCCTGACGAATTCCGGGAGATTGCCAAGTCGGCGATCGACAACTTCGGCTCCCACAAACTCACCGACCAGCAGTGGGACGGCTTCGCCAAGGCGATCACGTACGTCCCGCAGGGCGGCGGCCCCGAGGCGCTTGCCTCTGCCGTCGCGGAAGCGGAATCCAAGCTGGGGCCCGACGTCCGTCGCCTGCACTATCTCTCCGTGCCACCGAAGGCGGCGCGTGCGGTGATCGACATGCTGCGTGAAGCGCATCTGGTCGAGCGATCGCGGGTCGTGATGGAGAAGCCCTTCGGCACCGATCTGGCCAGCGCCGTCGAGCTGAATAAGTTCGTGCACGAGACGTTCCGCGAGTCGCAGATCTTCCGCATCGACCACTTCCTCGGCAAAGAGGCAGCGCAGAACATCCTCGCGTTCCGGTTCGCCAACGGGCTCTTCGAGCCGATCTGGAACCGCAACTTCATCGACCACATCCAGATCGACATCCCCGAAAAGCTCGGATTGGACGAGCGGGCGAATTTCTACGAGAGCACCGGGGCCTACAAGGACATGGTGGTCACTCACCTGTTCCAGGTGATGGCGTTCGTCGTCATGGAGCCGCCCACTGCCCTCGAGCCCCGGGCGATCAGCGAGGAGAAGAACAAGGTCTTCCGGTCGATGTTGCCGGTTGACCCGAAAAACGTCGTGCGCGGCCAATTTTCGGGCTACCGCGAGTCGGAAGGGGTAGCCAAGGACTCCGACACCGAGACGTTCATCGCGCTCAAGGTCGGCATCGACAACTGGCGGTGGGCGGGCGTGCCTATCTACCTGCGGACGGGAAAGCAGATGGCCGAGGGGATCCGGATCATCTCGATCGCGTTCAAAGAGGCACCCAAGTCGATGTTCCCCGCCGGTTCCGGCGTCGGCGCGCAAGGGCCGGATCACCTGACGTTCGACCTCGCCGACGCATCGCGAGTCTCGTTGTCCTTCTACGGGAAACGGCCGGGGCCCGGGATGAAGCTCGACAAACTGTCGATGCAGTTCTCCACCCAGGAAGTCGACAGCGCCGCCGATGTCCTGGAGGCCTACGAGCGGCTGATCCTCGACGCGATGCGCGGCGACCATACGCTTTTCACGACGGCGGAAGGCATCGAGTCGTTGTGGGAGCGCTCGGAGGATCTGCTGAACAATCCGCCGCCGGCGAAGCTTTACCAGCCGGGAACCTGGGGACCCAACGCCATCCATCAGCTCGTGGCGCCCAGCGCATGGCGGCTGCCGTTCGAGCGGGGCTGGCGCGAGGCGAAACACTGACGACCGGCCGCCCGGGCGCATAAACTGGCCCGATGCCAGGCGGGGTCGTAGGCAACGGCGCTCAGATCAAGTGCGCAATGGGAACCACGCCGGCCACGCTCGTCGTCCTGCCGGTCACACGCGTGACGGTGGCCGCCCAACCCGCGGCGACGGTCATGGACTTCAAGCCCATGTCGAACATCCCCACCTTCGGGATGTGCATGAGCCCGGCCAACCCGCAGGTTGTGGCGGCTACCGCTGCCGCGCTGGGCGTGTTCACGCCGCAGCCGTGCATTCCGGCGACAAGCTCGCCATGGGCGCCGGGCGCGCCGACGGTGCTGGTCGCCGGGCAGCCCGCGCTGACGAACACCTCGACGTGTCAATGCATGTGGGGCGGCGTCATCACCGTGATCAGCCCGCCGTCAAACGTTCAGGCGTAGTCGCGGGCGTTCACTGACCTCCAGATTCTTGGTGACCCCACCACGTTTGAGTGCCGGGGCCTGGCATCTCCCATGGGGATGGCGCGACTAGGTAGTCCCGCGGAGATCGGCAAATTTTGCAGTAGTGCGGTACTGAGCTCCTTCGCACCGCACGCGGGAAATATTTTCCTCGGAAACCTCGGCACCCGACGCGGCCGCCATCATTTCGCCCAAGACGAATGGAGTGAGCATGATGAGTATTGCGACGTGCATCGATCGGGTCGGAGCTTTGGCGGTGACGCTCGGGGTAGGGCTTGCGGTCGCCGGTGCGCCCGGAGTGGCGATGGGAGAGGCTGGGGATCCGACGGACACGACCGCCCTCATCATGTGCGGGACCACCTGCCCGACGCCTAACGACTTCTGGCTCGACCGCATCATGAGCCAGTTCGTCCTGCCCACCCATCCCGATCAGAACATCACGCCGGTCAAGGTGACGGCGCCCATGGAGTTCTGGCCTATCACGGGGCTGTTCCGCCTCGTCGGGCTCGCGGTGGGGCCCCAGAGCCTTTGGGGCCCGGGTGGCCCAGGCTGGCCGGACGAGCCGTTGTGGAAACTCTCCGGGCTCTTCGACCTCACCGCGGATAAGTCCTTGGCGGGAGGGGTGGCCGCTCTGGAGGATGCAATGGCCGACAACGCGAGCGACCATCTGGTGATTTACGGCAACTCGCAGGGTGCGGGCATTGCGAACGTGGAGAAGCGCAAACTCGCTGAGCAGTACCCGGGACCCGATGCTCCCGATATCGACTTCGTGCTCGGTGGTGACCCCAATCTGCCCAACGGCGGCCTTGTGAGTCGGTTCCCGGGGTTCTACATTCCGATCGTCGACTTGACCTTCAACGGTCCCGCGCCGACCGACACCCAGTTCGACACGGTGGAGATCAACCGGCAGTACGACGGCTTCTCCGATTTCCCGTTGTATCCGCTCAACGTCGTCGCCGATTTGAATGCGCTGCTGGGCATTGTCTACGTGCACATGTACGGCCTCGACGTGAGCCTGCCCGCCGAGCACCCAACGGAATCGCCTGCGTATCAGTACAAGCATGGCGACACCGACTACTACTTCTTCGAGAACCAGCACCTGCCGCTGTTCGGTCCGCTACGCACCCTGGGTGTGCCCGAGTCGTGGATCAACGTGGTCGAGCCGTTCTTCAAGGTGATAGTGGAACTGGGCTATGACCGCACCATCCCGGCGTGGGAACCCACCCCGGCGCGCCTTGTTCCACAGCTGGACCCGGCAAAGGTGATCATCGATCTCGTCAAGGCAGTCGGCGAGGGCATCAACAACGCGGCGGCGCTTTTCGGTCTACCCGCCGCGTTGACTGGGCGCACGCCAGCTCGCGTTGCCGCACTTGGACCAGTTGACGCGGAACCGAAAGCTGCCAACACCGGCATCGCCGGGGCGGTGCCGGTGAGCGCCCCAGCGCCTCAACCCAGTTCGTCGACGCTGACGGCACCGGCTGGTGCTGATTTGCCCGCCCCGAAGGCATCGATGGCCCAGCAGAATCCGCCGGCCACCTTTACCGGACTCGGACTTCAAACGACGCCCACGGTATCGACGAAGACGACGGCGCAATCGAATCCGGCGCGTTTCGTGAGTCGGGCGCCCGAGGGGGATTCGGTGGCATCGACCCCAACAGCGGACAATACGTCCGAGGTGGCCGTCAACCCGAAGCCGATGCCTTCGGCTACGACTTTGACACTCAAGGCGACGAAGCCTGTCCGTCCGGCGGCGGCCCAAAGGCCAGTCGGCAAAGCGACGCGCGATGTGTCCGCGCCTCGCAAAGGTGATGGGACCACTGCGGGCAGCGACAGCGATGCAGCGCCGAAGGCCGGTTCCACTGGCGACAGCTCACCGGGCGGCGCTAATTCCTAGTGGAGGCGAGATCGTCGGCGACCATCGCCTCGGCCCAGGCGATGTGTCCTTCGAAGCCAAGCGATCTCGCCATTGCGCGGTAGCGTTTCACCAAGTCCGGGTAGGCGACCGCGTCGCCCCGGGCCCGGGCCAACAGCACGCGCAACCGCAGCAACGTGACATCCAGCATCGCGGAACCGTCGTCCGCCAGATTCACCAACTGGTCAAACTCCTGGTGGGCTTCGGCAAGGGCGCCCGCGGTGCCACGCTCCAGCAGCGTCTCCACCAAAACGCCGGTGCCCCAAACGCCATAGAACACATTTCCTGCCTGACGCAGTTCCTCGACGGCTCGGCGCATTACCGGTATGGCAGTATCGCGGTCGCCGCGCCTGGCGGTCTCCCGCGCGGCCCATAAGTCGGTAACGGGAATCAGGAAGATGGCACGCTTGCGCAGCCATATGTCGCGGGCCTGCATCATCAATTCGAGCCCGCGGTGACGGTCGGCCGGGGCGTCCCGATTCAGCAGTCCGACCCCCAGCGTGTACGCGGCCAAACCCACTGCGCGATCGCTGCTGGCACTTTGGGCGGCCTGCAGCGCGTCCTCGCTCGCGCGCACCACGGAGTCATCGGTCCGAAGCACCCCGTACTGCATTGCGAAGCCGTAGGTCCAGGCGACGGCACCGGAGAGGGTTTCCGGGTTGCTGCGTCGGGCCATGGGGACGGAGTCGTGGAGGTCTTGGCGCCATCCAGGACGGCCCAGCCACCACCGAGCAGTGCCGCGCCATGCCAACGCGATCGCCAGCGGTGATCCCATTCCGAAGCCACCGCCCTTGGCGGGATCGCCGGCGGCCAGGTCCACGATGGTCTGCGACCACCGCAAGATCTCGCCGAATTCACCGGCGCCAATCCAGTTGACGAACGCAATGGCGGCCACTCCCATGACCGGGGTGGGATCGCCGATCGACTCGAGCAGCGCCATCTGTTCTGATGCCACCCGCGCCCCCTCACGTATGCGCCCTTCGTAGAGCAGGTCGGTGGCCAGCGCGGTCATGCCGATTGCCGGCGAGACATTGTCTCCGGCCGCGGTGCACAACTCGCGCAACTCTGCGAAGCGTCCCCGGCTGTCCTGGACCTCGCGGGCTTGCCAATCGGTGGCACACAGCATGGTCCGTGGGGCGATGCGCATCGACAATTGGTCGGGGTCTTGATCAGGCAGCCCGTCGGCGATGCGGCGTGCCCGCTCCCAGCTGAGCCGGGCGGCGACGAGATCGCGGTTGGTCGACCACGCACCGGCACGCATATGCCAGCCATACGCCGCGTGCAGTTCGCCGGCTGATTCGAGGTGTTCGGCGATCAGCGGCGCGTTCTCCTCCACCGACCCCGGCTGGCGCTCTTGGATGGCGGTCGCCAGCCGCCGGTGCCACTGGGCGCGATCGGATTTCAGCTGCGATTCGTAGGCCACCGCGCGAATCAGCGGATGCCGGAAGGCGTACTCGGCGCTGGGGGTGAACCGCACCTGATCGATCAGCTCCGCGCCCAGCAGCTGGTCGACCACCGCATCGATCCCCAG
>JAVHWG010000588.1:0-7648 GCA_032159965.1 Mycobacterium sp. | reverse complement strand
CCACGTTGTCAGAAATGACGGGAGCGGGCGACAACAATTCATCCTGACCTCTCATCGAGGTGTTCGTCGGCTCGGCCGCATTGATGATGTTGCCTTTTGCTTCTTCCGGTGCGATCGGCAAATCGGGACCGCGGCTAGGTACCGGCTCAGGCGCCGGGAGTGCGGGCGGATGTTCGGGTAGACGACCGCCATGCCAATCCATTGGGCGGATCGCACCATAGTTCGACGGCGGAGCCTCTGGCCCACCGCAAGGCTTAGGGGGAAGGGGGACAGCAGCGAGTTTGGCGCCCAGACCCTCGATCTCGGTTGCGCCAGCATGAGCGGCAATCTTCGCTGCGTGGCGCGCTGCATCGACAACTTCTTCGATCTTCGTTGCAAGCGCGTCATCGAGTCGTCGGATGTACTCGTCATGACGAGGCCCGGGCGGAACCCCAGCCTTCAAGTCGGCAACAAATTTCCTGAGTGCTTCGACTTTTGATCTAGTCCTTAACAGAATCGAATGAAGACTGGCTCTAGTTCGTCGGAGCGTCCCAGCGCAATCGTGGGAAACTGACGAAGCGGTGCGTTGGGAACTTGATCGGTCCGATAAGAATCGGACAGTTTGCAGATACATCGTGTGCATCGATTCGGCCCAATAACCATCGTTTCGATCCAGCAGTGCATTCGACCGCGCTTCGACCCTCTGGGATGCGTCCAGTAATACTTCCGCAGCTGAATTTTGATCCGCAGCCGAATTGAACCATGATGACTCGTGAGTGTCGGGCCAAAGTCCGACAAGTATCTCGTTGGCGAACTCGCCAGTCGGAAACGAGTTGCCAGACCCTAGAGCGTTTTCTAACTCCAAGTTATCCCCAACTTGGAGCAAGTGCCGAGCGGCCCTCCATAGTCGATTCCCCCTTGGATCCAAGTCGGCCGGTCGTAGTCATCGACGCGCCCGGGCAGCACAAGCTCTACATAAAGCAACTTGTCGTCGATGAACGTCTGGACGGTCCTCGTTAAATACCGGGGAGGTTCTGAATGCTGGTTCAGAGCAACTTGCATTCGCGGGGTCCAACCCTCGACGAATGCGCGGTACCCGGGGATCGCAGCACCTTGTTCGGGCGAACCAGGCACCAACGGACCGAATGCGCGACTCTGCGCGACCATTTCCTTCATGAGCGGCGCAATCGCCTGACATAGCGCTTTGTCGGCGTCGTCGACGAACAGTTGCTGCGCGGGCACCGTCGTCGGTGCGGGAGGGGGTTGTGCCGTTGGCGGCTTTCGAACGAGCGAGACAACCAAAGCCGCTGCAGCCAGAACGACCGCCAACGCGGCGAGCGAAACAGCGAGTCTTGACGTGCGGCGCGGCGACGGCACGAACGGGACATTCGGCGGAGGCAGCGGCGGCCCATAGCCCGTCCCCGGGGCGTTCGGCTGCATTTCGTTAGCTTATGCGCCCCACAAACGCCGAGGAATCACAAATCACATCGCGTGCTGACGAGCGATCGGGGCGGATCATCGCGCCTCGTACAGTCGAGGAGAACTACCGTCGCCCTGAAAGGACACATGGCATCCCGCACGACCCGCCTGTCCTGGGTCGCCGTCGCCGCCGCAGTCCTCATCGCAGCGCAACTAGCCATCCGGGCCGTCCTGGCCTTTCGCGGCTACTTCTACTGGGACGACCTGATCCTCGTCGGGCGCGCAGGCACCCAGAGCATCGTGTCGCCGTCGTACCTCTTCGACGACCATGACGGCCACGTCATGCCCGGGGCGTTCCTGGTCGCCGGCGCCATCACGCGTCTCGCGCCGCTGGACTGGATCTGCCCGGCAGTCAGCCTCGTCCTCCTTCAACTACTCGCGTCCGTTGCCCTGCTTCGTGCGCTTCACGTGATCCTCGGCTGGCGGCCAGTCCTTCTCCTGCCGCTTACGTTCGCGCTCTTCACGCCGCTCGGCATTCCCGCCTTCGCCTGGTGGGCCGCCGCGCTCAACTCGCTGCCCATGCTCGCCGCGATGGCATGGGCGTGCGCCGATGCAATCCTGCTGGTCCGCACCGGCAAGCAGCGTTACGCCGCCACCGCTCTGGCCGCGTACTTCGGTGGTCTCCTCTTCTTCGAGAAGGCCGCAGTTATCCCCTTCGTCGCCTTCGCCGTGACTGCGTTACTTGCCCATGTCACCAACGTGCCCCGCCCGCTACACACGGTGTGGCACCGCGGGATGCGTTTGTGGATAAGCAGTCTCGCGCTCACGGCCGCGTGGATGGGGCTGTACCTTGTCGTGGTCGACCAGCAGCGGTGGAGTTCTGACCTCGCAATGACCTGGAACCTGTTGCGACGCTCCATCACACACGGCATCGTGCCGGGCCTCGCCGGTGGTCCGTGGTCGTGGAATCGTTGGGCTCCCGCATCGCCCTGGGCAACGCCCGGCCCAGTCGTGATGGCGATCGGATGGATCGTCCTCGTCGGTGTGCTGGTTATTTCGCTTGTCCGCAAACACCGCATCGGCCCCGTGTGGATCGTCGCCGCCGGCTACGCCGTGGCCTGCCAGGTGCCCATATATCTGATGCGGTCATCTCGGTTCACTGTTCTCGAACTCGCGCACACCCTGCGCTACTTCCCCGACCTCGTCGTCGTCCTCACTCTTTGCGCGGCCGTGGCGTTGTGCGCGCCCAATCGCGACACATCTCCATGGCTCGACGCGTCACGAACGCGAGCTGTCGTAACTGCCTCCCTTGCAGTGGCTTTCGTCGCCTCGAGCCTCTACTCGACCGCCACGTTCATGACGAGCTGGCGTGACAACCCCGCTCAGCCATACCTGCAGAACGCCATACGCACGCTTGCCGACGCTCAACGCGCGACCGATGCACCGCTGCTCGACCAAGAGGTCGACCCCTTTGTCCTCCAGCGTGTCGCCTGGCCCGAGAACCTGGCCAGCCACATGTTCGCTCTGCTGGCCCACCGGCCCCAATTCGCCCCGGCGACAAACGAACTCAGAACGATCGATGCCAGCGGTCGCGTCGTCGCCGCCAAGGTTACGTGGGTGCGCATCATCTCCCCCGGCCCGACGCCCCAGTGCGGCTACTTCGTGCAAACCGACCTACCCGCTCGGATGACTCTCGACGGACCGCTACTGCCAGCCGACTGGACCGCTGAGATCAATTACCTCGCGAACACCGAAGGTTCCATGACGATGACCCTTTCGGAGGGCACCGAGACGCGGGTCCCCGTGCATCCCGGGCTGAACCGCGTGTTCGTGCGGCTGCCCGGCGCAGGTGACACCGTGAACGTGCGGGCAAACACCGCGGCGCTGTCACTGTGCATCGCCTCAGGTCCGGTGGGCTTCGTCGCGCCCGTCTAGCCACGACCGTGCGCGGAATCGGAGCCACCTGGGGGAGTCGAACCCCCGACCTATTCATTACGAGTGAATCGCTCTACCGACTGAGCTAAGGTGGCGTGCCCAGCGGGCCGGGCGGCACGAGTCTACGGCAGCGTCTCGGGGCAGCCCAAGTCAATCGCGCAGCGCCTGACCGATCGCTGCGACCATGCCGTCAACCGCGAACTTGGGCTTCACGTTCGTGGCCAGCGCCTCCCGGCACTCCAGCACCGCCTCGATGCACACCAGCAGCCGCTCGGGCGGCCCGTGGTCTGCCAAGGCCTGGACACGCGAGGCCATATCGGGGTGGTTGGGCTGGACGGATCCGGCGCCGGTGGCCACGAGCAGCGCGTCACGGAAGTAGTTCGCGAGGTCGATCATCGCCCGATCAAGAGCATCACGCGATGCCCGGGTCACCCGCGACTTCTGCCGCCGCTCGAGGTCTTTGATCGCCCCCGTCGCACCCCGCAGGGCCGACGCCGTGCCCTTGCCGGTGCCTCCGGCGCCCAGCGCCGTCCGCAACTCCTCGGTCTCGGCCTCATTGCGGTCCCCTGTTTGAGCGCGCGCCTCCGCCTCAGCGGTGGCCACCAACTCCTCAGCGGCGGCGTATGCCCGCGCGGGCCTGGTCGCGTCACCTACCAGGCCCAAGGCCAGCTGCCGACGGTCGCGGGCCTCCTGATCCGTCGCCAGCCGCCGAGCGCGGCCCACATGACCGCCACTGACGGTGGCCGCCCAGCGCGCGTCCGACGCCGACAGACCATCGCGGTCGATCAGAACCTGCGTGATCGCGTCGACCGTCGGCGTGACGAGCGCGACGTGGCGGCACCGCGACCGCAGGGTGATGGCAATGTCCTCGGGATCCACCGAGGGTGCACACAGCAGGAAGACCGTGGACGGTGGCGGCTCCTCGACGACCTTCAGCAACGCATTCGCGGCGCCCTCCGTGAGCCGGTCGGCGTCTTCGATCACCACGATCTGCCAACGGCCGGTGCTGGGCCGCCGCGACGCAATCTGGACGATCGCACGCATCTCGTCAACGCCGATGGACAGGCCCTCTGGGATGATCCGGCGGACGTCGGCATGCGTGCCCGCCAGGGTCGTCAGACACGCGCGGCACTCTCCGCAGCCGGGTTCACCGTCCGACGTGCATTGCAGCGCGGCGGCAAAGCACACCGCGGCCACCGACCGCCCCGACCCGGGCGGGCCGGTGATAAGCCACGCATGTGTCATAGTCCCGGTGACTGCCGCGCTGTGAGCGGAGTCACCGCGCGCCGCCCGCGCGGCGGCAGTCAGCTCGCCTTCAACCGCCTCTTGGCCGACCAGGCGCCCGAAAACCCCGCTCATCACCGACAACAGTAGTGCTCAGCACCGACACGGCCGTCCGCTGGCGCTATTCGTCGTCAGCACGGACCGATACGGTAGTTCTGTGAAAAGTTCGGCCAGGACCTTCGGACGAATCGGTGCATTCGTCCGATGGGTGGTGCGCACCCCCTGGCCGGTCTTCGTCCTCGGGCAACTCCAGGCCGACATCATCGGGGCGCTGTTCGTTATCGGCTTCCTCCGGTTCGGTCTGCCCGCCGAAGACCGCGTGCTGATCCAAGACCTGCCGCAGGCGAATCTCGCGGTGTTCGCCGCGGTCCTGTTCCTGGCGTTCATCCTCGGATCGATCTTGAGCCTGCGGCTGCTGACACCGGTATTCCGGTGGCAGCGGCGCGATCGCGATGGACGTCTCACCAAAGCAGACCCCCTGGCCACCGAACGGGCACGCACCCGCGCGCTCAAGATGCCTTACTACCGCTCCGTCATCAGCGCGATCAACTGGCTGCTGGGCGGAACGATCTTCATCATCGCGATCTGGCCGATCGCCAGCCATTCGGCGCCGGTCGTGGCCGTGGCCACCGCGCTCGGCGCGACGGCGACGTCGATCATCGGGTATCTGCAGGCCGAGCGCGTGCTGCGGCCCGTCGCCATTGCCGCTCTGCGGTACGGGGTCCCGGAGCAGATCCATGCCCCGGGAGTGATCCTGCGGACCCTGCTGACATGGGTGTTGTCCACCGGAGTGCCGATCCTGGCGATCATTGTCGCGATCGCCGCGGCGAAGCTGTCATTGCTGCAAGCCTCCGCCGACAAACTCTTCACCCCGATTCTGTTGCTGGCCGTCGCCGCACTGCTGATCGGGTTGGCCGGCACGGTTCTCACAGCGATGTCCATTGCCGACCCACTGCGCCAGCTGCGTTGGGCGCTGGGCGAGGTGCAGCGGGGCAACTACAAGGCACACGTCCAGATTTACGATGCGAGCGAGCTCGGCCTGCTCCAGGCCGGATTCAACGACATGGTCCGCGAGCTGTCGGAGCGGCAGTTGCTGCGCGACCTGTTCGGCCGCTACGTGGGCGAGGACGTCGCTCGGCGGGCGTTGGAGAGCCGTCCCGAGCTCGGTGGTCAGGAACGCGACGTCGCAGTGCTGTTCATCGATCTGGTCGGGTCCACAACGCTGGCCGCCACCCGCCCGCCCGCCGAAGTCGTGGTCCTGCTCAACGAGTTCTTCCGCATCGTCGTCGACGCGGTCGACAAGCAGGGCGGCTTCGTCAACAAGTTCCAGGGTGACGCCGCGCTGGCGATATTCGGTGCGCCGCTGGAGCATCCGGACGCTTGTGGTGCAGCCCTGGCCGCTGCCCGCGAGCTGCACGATGAGCTGATCGAGGGACTGGGTGCCAACGAATTCGGTATCGGGGTCTCAGCCGGCCGTGCCATCGCCGGGCACATCGGTGCGCAGGCGCGCTTCGAGTACACCGTGATCGGCGACCCCGTCAACGAGGCTGCCCGGCTGACCGAGCTCGCGAAACTCGAAGACGGACACGTGCTCGCGTCGGCGGTGGCGGTCAGCGGTGCGGTGGACGCCGAAGCCTTGTGCTGGGATGTCGGCGAAGTCGTCGAGTTGCGTGGCCGCGCCGCGCCGACGCAGCTCGCACGTCCGATCAAGCTCGCCGTGCGGTCGAAAGTGTTGCGCTAGTTAGCGCTTGGCCGCCTTCTTCGTACCGGCCTTCTTGGCGGTCGCCTTTCGCGCGCCCTTCTTGGCGGTGCGCTTCACAGGACCGCGAGCGCGACGGTCGGCGAGTAATTCGGCCGCCCTCTCGTCGGTGATGGTCAGCACGTCGTCGCCTTTGCGCAGGCTGGCGTTCGTCTCGCCGTCTGTGACGTACGGCCCGAATCGCCCGTCTTTGATCACCATCGGCTTGCCGCTCGCCGGGTCTGCACCGAGCTCACGCAGAGGAGGCAGCGAAGCCGCCTGCCGCCCACGGCGTTTGGGTTCTGAATAGATCTTCAACGCCTCGTCGAGCGTGATGGTGAACATCTGCTCTTCGGTAGTTAACGATCGAGAGTCGTTGCCGCGCTTGAGGTACGGACCATACCGGCCGTTCTGCGCAGTGATCTCCTCACCGTTGGACGGGTCGACGCCGACGACCCGCGGCAGGGAGAGTAGACGCAACGCATCCTCGAGGTTGACCGTCTCGAGGTCCATGGTTCGCAGCAGTGAACCGGTGCGCGGCTTGGGCCCCGTAGGTTTCTTGCCCTTCTTCGCAGTGACGCCGTCCCCGTCGTCTTCTCCTGGCGTTGAAGGAAGTACCTCGGTGACGTACGGGCCGTACCGGCCGTCCTTCGCGACGACCTCGTGCCCAGTCTCGGGGTCCACCCCCAGCGAGCGGCCTTCTTGCGGTGTGGCGTAGAGCTTCTCGGCCAACTCGAGAGTGAGTTCGTCAGGAGTGAGCGAGTCGGACAGATTGGCTCGCTGCGGAGTCGGCTCGCCGTCGTCTCCGATGACCATGCGCTCCAGGTACGGCCCGTTCTTGCCGACGCGCACATTGATTGCGCGACCCTGATCGTCGTCAAAAAGCTTGATCGAGTTGACTTCTCGTGCGTCGATGCCTTCGAGGTTGACCCCGACAAGCTTCTTGAGACCACCGGCTCGCGCTATCGACTCGGGCACACCGTGCTCGCCGCCGAAGTAGAAGTTGTTGAGCCAATCGGTGCGCCGCTCATGTCCGTTGGCGATCTCGTCGAGCTCGTCCTCCATCGCGGCGGTGAACCCGTAGTCGACGAGACGGCCGAAATGTTGCTCGAGCAGACCGGTCACCGCGAACGCGACCCACGACGGCACCAGCGCACTGCCCTTCTTGTGCACGTATCCGCGGTCCTGAATCGTCTTGATGATCGACGAGTAGGTGGACGGTCTGCCGATCCCGAGATCCTCCAGCGCCTTGATCAGCGACGCCTCCGTGTACCTCGCCGGCGGGTTGGTGGC
>JAVHWG010000443.1:0-8281 GCA_032159965.1 Mycobacterium sp. | reverse complement strand
CATCGTCTCCGCACCGCGGGCACTCAGGACCGCGGCGGCGCGCATGGAGACGGAGTCGGAGCCGGGAGGCAGCACAGCCGAGATCTCAGGGGCGGCGGCGGCGGTAGCGGACGCCATGGTTGCGGTTCCTGTGGCCTCTGCCGATGCGGCGGTGCCCAACAATCCTGTATCGACAAGCATGGCGACCGATTCCTCCCGGGCGTGACGTAACGTGACGAAATAGAGTTTAAGGTCGGTTCGCTATGGTGGCGCGCGCAAATTTCTGAAAATTTCCGAAGCCCGCGGGCATGCGGCGGCGAGGCTAGCGGCGGTGCGCACCTGCGCCGTCGGAGTACTTATCGCTGCGCAGCAACCGGAGAGACAGCCTCTGGCAACCGGTTCCTACCGCCGCAGTCGGGTGGTAGGCGTCCCGATGGGGAGGTCTTGGCCCTTGAGGCTTCGGGGACCCCACAGGTAGATGCCGGCGGCGAGGATGAACAGGAACGGTATGTCAGTAAGAAATTTGCTCCAGTAGCGGTCCATGTCCATCAGCGCCTGGCCTGCCATGAGCAGACTGTGCACCGCGTTGGTCCACATTGTGAAATTCAGGAATGAACCGTATGCCAAGGGGTTTCGGGACGCCCGCAGCAGGAACACCCCCCACACGATGTAGACCGCGAACAGCATCGGGGGTACGTGCGCGTGCTCGGCACCAAACCGGACGTCGTTCCAGATGGTCCAGTTCAGTGCGCCGCCGTGTTCAGCCAGTAACGGACTTTCCACCATGAACCCGAGAAACAGCGGAATGAAGATCAGCAGTGAGAGCACGCCGTAGATACGCAGAAATATTCGTAGCCGAGCCACGTTGCGATCGTTTGCATCACTCATAGCATCAGGCTAGCGGTTGGAGGTTGGATATTCCAACTAGCAAGTTGGAATATCCGACTTGAGGTATCGTGGAACGGTGGTGGGGAAGCGGAAGTACCAGGAGGGCTGTGCGGTGGCTCATGCGCTCGACCTGGTTGGTGAGAGATGGTCGCTGATCATCGTGCGTGAATTGCTACTAGGCCCTAAGCGTTTCAGCGATCTGAGAAGTGGCATCGAGGGTGTGAGTGCCGATGTACTGAGCCAGCGTCTGAGGGAATTGATCGAGGCGGGCATCGTCGCGCAGACCAGCTTGCCTCCGCCAGCCGCTCGGCAGACCTACGAACTCACCCCGTGGGGTGCCGAACTCAAATCTGTGGTCAACGAGCTGGCCCGCTGGGGCAGCCGGTCATCGACATTCGACCCCCGGGAGCGCAGCAGCGTCGACTCGCTCGTGCTCTCCATGCAAGCGCTGTTCGACCCGCGCGAAGCGAAAGGGTTCGCCGGCATCGTCGCGTTAGACGTCGACGGCGATTGCTTCACCGTAGAGGTGTCCACCGGCAACATCGACATCAGGCGAGGTCACGCTGAATCAGCCACGGGCCTGTTGACGACCTCACGCGATACCCTGGCTGCAATCCTCTACGGCGGAAGCGATCTCGGAACCGCTGAAGCACGCGGCGACGTCCGTATCGCTGGCGATCTCGCCGCTGTCCAGCGGTTCGTCTCCAGCTTCGTCCTACCAACTACCGCCGACTCCTAATGCACAATCGCCGCCTGCCACCCGCTCCGCCGCGCCGCGCCGCGCAAACGCGTTTAAGAGCCCGGCAGGGTTCGAGGCAGTCCGAACATCGGCATCACGTCGTTGTCGAAGCGGGTGACGGCGCAGATCCGCTCGCCGGCGAGGTCGAGGACGAGAAGACCGGCCGCATGGCGGACCGCGTCGACGGCGTTGCCCAGGTACGCGCCAAACGCCGGTTGGCCATTGGCGCGTGTCGGCACAAGTGCGTATGTCCTGTCCCGAAAGACATTGAAGTAAAACCCCGCAACGGCCTCAACACCGTGGTACTCCAGTGGAATCGGCGGCATGGAGAGGCGTACGTCGGCGGTTAGAAGACTGACCAGGGCGTCGACGTCGCCGGACTGGTATGCGCGAACGAACTTCGCCACCAGTGCCTGCTCGCCCGGCGAGTTCGGCACCGGAGATCCGCTCTCGGCAGCCGGTCGTCGGCGATTCAGTGCTGAGCGCGCCCGTTTGAGCGCACTGTTGACGGATTCGACTGTGGTATCCAGCATCTCGGCGACCTCGCTAGCGCGGTAACCCAGTACCTCGCGCAGTATCAGCACGGCCCGCTGGCGCGCGGGAAGGAATTGCAACGCAGTCACGAAGGCCAGTGAAATCGCTTCTTGCTGTTCGTAGTGCGCCTCCGGGCCGAGCGCCGGACTGGGTTCAGTCTCCAGCAGGATGTCGGGAAACGGTTCGAGCCAGACGATTTCACCGACATGCGTGGGCGCGGGCAGGTTAGCTTCGGAGATGTCGACCTCCTTGGCCGGGCGCCTCTTGGATGAGCGAAGCGCGCTGAGGCATTGGTTGGTGGCGATCCGGTAGAGCCAGGTGCGGATCGAGGCTCGCCCCTCGAATCCGTCGAGAGCTTGCCACGCGGCCAGCAGCGTGTTCTGCACCATGTCCTCGGCATCCTGCAGCGAGCCGAGCATTCGGTAGCAGTGCACCTGCAACTCCCGGCGGTGCGGTTCGGTCAACACGCGGAACGCGTCGTTGTCCCCGGCGCGAGCCCGTTCGATCAGCTCGGATGTCATGCCATGTCACCACTTCACCTCACGTCGCGTCGCCGACTGGCGCGGCGCCCTTCCAGTATTGACGCGTTCAGAGCCACAAACTGGGCGCAGAACCGGGGCCCAGTTTCGCCACCACGCCGCATCTACCTCTTTGAGAGCTGGAACTACGCGAGAGGAACATTGAGATGACTGATTTGTCAGGAACGAAAACGCTCATAGTGGGTGCAAGCCGCGGCCTTGGACTCGGAATCGCGACCGCGTTCGCCCAAGCCGGTGCCGATGTCGTTGCCCTCGCGCGCACCGACTCAACGCTTTCCGAGCTTGCGGGCACCTATCCGAACGTATGCGCCGAGGTCGCCGACGGCACCGATGCCTCGGTAGCGCAGCGACTGATCGGCCAGTTCGAGCCACACGCTCTGATTCTCGTTGCGGGCGCCACTCCGGTGATGCGTCAGCTGGTGCACCAAAGCTGGGAGAGCTTCTCCGTCCATTGGGATACCGACGTAAAGATCGCATTCACCTGGCTGCGGGAAGCACTTCTCAAACCGCTGTCCCCGGGCAGCAGGGTGATCGTCGTGAGTAGCGGAGCGGCATTGAAGGGTTCTCCGCTCAGCGGCGGATACGCGGGCGCCAAATCCACCCAGCGCTTCATCGCCGAGTACGCCCAAGGCGAGTCGCTGCGCGCCGGTCTGGGCATCACCATCACCACGGTGATGCCAGGCATGACGCCGTTCGGCGACGTCGGCAGACAAGGAATACGGGCCTACGCCGCCCAGAGCGGCCAGTCGGAGGACGAGTTCACACTGGGGCTGGGACCACTGACGACGCCGGAGATCGCGGGCGCAGCCATCGTGGACCTCGTGCGAGCAGACCCTGCAAGCACTGCACCCGGCTACTTACTGAACGGCGCCGGATTGAAGCCCGTCCCGTGAATCACGCCGTTTGAGGTGGCCGCGCGGCCTCAACGGCCGGCGTTCCGGGCCAGCTCAATGGCGTACTGATTGATGAAGTGGCCCGGACCCGGATCGCCGCGTCCGCATGCTCCGTCTGAGTCGCCGGGACGTTTGATCCACAGGTAGGCGTCGGCATGAGCGCCCGCGGTGTCGGTGGTGGGCGAGGTGCCGAGCGCCCGCCCGCTGGGATTACACCAGTTGAGCGGGGCGTCGGGCGCGGGTCCGGCCCCGTTGCGCGACGTGTCGATGACATAGTGCGCACCGTTGGTGCGCGCTGAAATCGCCTCGCCGTAACCGATTTCCTCGTCGGTGGTGAAGAAGTTCGCGGTGTTGATGCTGAAACCTCGGGCGTGATCAACGCCGACCTGGTTCAGCCGCGCAGCCATCTCCTCGGCACTCACCCAGCGCGAATGCCCGCCGTCGACGTACACCGCTGCTGCCGGATCGCGGGTCAGCGCGGTGACGGCGTAGCGGATCAAGTCAAACCGTTCCTGGCGCTGGCCCGCCGACAAACAATCGGCCATGGCCAGCGCATCGGGTTCGAGGATGATCGCCGCCGGTGAAGTGCCCAGGCTGGCTGCGACGCCGTCGATCCAGTCTTTGTACGCTGCGCCCGTCGCGAACCCGCCTGCAGCGAAACTGCCGCAGTCGCGATGTGGAATCGCATAGATCGCCAGCACCGGCACGGCGCCGGCGGCCTGCGCCGCCCCGACTTGCCGGGCGACGGCGGCCGAAGGAACCGCCGGGTCGATCCAGTAGGCCTGCGGCGTGTTGGCGATGCTGTCCAGGCCCGGATTGGGCGGATTGGCGTTGTGTGCTGCCCTCATCGCCGCCGAATCGGGGTCCACGTAGAAGGTCTGTCCGGCCAACGGGTTCGTCTCGTCAGCCAGGCGCACTGCGGGGACGGATCCGGCCTGCAACGGCTCGGCTGAGAAAACCAAGCCGACGACTGCCGCGACCGACAGGAACGGGAAGATCCACCGTGCGACTGCGCGAGCAGCTGAGGACATCACCCCGAAAACATATTGTTGCGCCGCAGTAAGTGCCAAATTGGCCGGCGACACAACGACGCCGTCCTTTGTCAGTCCAGGTTTGTCAGTCCAGGTTTGTCAGTCCAGGTCGGGATTCACCGATAGGGATGCGGCGGGCACTTGCAAGGAGCGCTGCGGAACGGGACTGGACACCGCGATCGCAGTGGTGGTCTGGCCGTGCAGCAGGAACTTGTCGAGTATCTGTTCCACCGCCTGCAGAGTGGGTGCGTGAACTCGCATGATGAAGCAGTCTTCGCCGGTGATTCGGTGGCATTCGGTGACCTCGGGGGTGCGCTGCGCCAGCTCGGCGATCTTCGGGATCTGGCCGGGGCCGGGCCGCAGTCGCACCCAGGCCATGATCGGGAACCCGATGGCGGTGTGGTCGATGTCGAGCCGGTATCCGCGGATGACACCGAGTCTTTCGAGGCGCGCGATTCTGCTGGAGGCGGTCGGCGTAGACAATCCGACACGACGTCCGAGCGCCGATTTCGATTGTCGCGGGTCCAGAGCCAGTTCGGTGAGCAGTCGGCGATCCACTTCGTCTAGGACGCCGTTTGCCGATCCGCCAGTATCGGTCGCTCGCGGTTGCCGACTGGAAGACATCGAGATTCTCCGGTTTGCGATCGATAAGCCATGACGGGTGTTTTTACGGAATCCTAGAACTCGTGGACGAATCCGCAGCAGCCAAGGCATCGTTTGATGGTCAGTTGGGCGCGGAGCGTGACGCGTTCGCTGTGCCCGCGGATGTCGCGTATTTCAACACGGCGAATCTGTCGCCCCAACTGCACGTGGTGCGGGCCGCCGGCGATGCCGCGTTGGATCGGCGGGGAAGGCCATGGACTATTTCGGCCGACGACTGGTTCTCGGACGCGGAGCGACTGCGTGCGTTGTTCGGCGGTCTCGTCGGTGCCGACGCGGAGGGGATCGCGTTGGTCCCGGCGACGAGTTACGGTTTCGCGGTCGCGGCGCGCAATCTTCGCCTGAGTGCCGGCGACCGTGTCCTGGTGTTGGCGGAGGAGTACCCGTCGGGGGTCTACACATGGCAGGCAGCCACCCGCGCGGCCGGCGCCGAGATGCGGACCGTTCACCGGGACGCCAACCAATCCTGGACCGAAGCAATCCTGGCGGCGATGGATGACCGGATCAGCGTTGTCAGTGTTCCGAACGTGCATTGGACCGACGGGTCCCTGATCGACCTTGCCGCGGTGAGCGCCCGATGCCGCCAGTCGGGTATCCGTCTGGTCATCGACGGCAGCCAGTCGATCGGTGCCATGCCGCTGGACGTGGATGCATTGCGACCGGACTTCGTTGTGACCGTTGGTTATAAGTGGTTGCTGGGGCCGTTCGGAGTGGGCTACCTCTACGTAGCGCCGGAGCATCGAGACGGAGAACCGCTGGAGCAGAACTGGATTCTGCGGGACGGATCCGAGGACTTCGCACGTTTGGTGGACTACCGCGACGAGTACCAGCCCGGTGCTCGCCGCTTCGATGTGGGCGAACGGACGAAGTTCGAGCTGCTCCCGATGGCCATCGCCGCGCTGGAACGAATTCATTCCTGGCGGGTGCCACGGATCGCTGCCGCGCTGTCCGAGCTGACCGGGCACATCGCCGCGGGGGCGTTACGGCTGGGCCTGAATCCGCTACCCGATGAGCAGCGGGGCCCGCATATGCTCGGAGTGCGCCTGCCCGAGACCGTCCGCTCGGACATCCTGCCGGCACTGGCCGCGGTCAACTGTTACGCCGCGGTGCGCGGGGAATCCCTGAGAATCTCTCCGCATCTGCATATCACCGATGCCGACACCGACCGTCTGCTGACCGCGCTGGAAGCGGCGACACAACAGTCGCAGACCGCTACCCGGGCGTCCCGAGAAGGAGTTTGATCGCCGCTTCGCCGGTGGCGTTGATGACAGCTGGGGAGGCGCCTTGAGTGCGAATCGACTCCATGCCGCGAAGCACCGTCAGCAACAGGCTCGCCAGCGCGTCGGTATCGCGATCGGCGGGTAGGTCACCGTCGGCCTGTGCCTCCGCGAGGGTCGCGGCAAGATCATTGCGCCACGCGTCAAGGCTGCGCTTGGTGTGCTGAACCACCTCACGGTCGGACGAGGACAACTCGGCAGCGCTCTTCGAGATCAGACACCCGCGTCGCTTGGTGTCGGCGAGGGTCAATCTCATGTGTCGTCTGATATGAAACACCAAGCGTTGCAAAGCATTTCCATCAGTGTCGTAAAGATCGCGGTGATTCTGTGCGATGACCGACGCGACGTAAGCGTCGAGCGCCGTGAGGTACAGGGACCGCTTGTCTCCGAACGCGCCGTACAGGCTTCCCCGACCGAGTCCCGTCGCCTCGCAGAGGTCGTCGATCGACGTTGCGGCGTATCCGTGTGACCAGAACGCATCACGCGCCGCAGCGGTCACTTCGGTGTCGTCGAAGCTGCGGGGTCGCGCCATGTCGGTGAGTTTACGCATTTATTACTAACTAGTCATTCCAGAATGGCGGTATGCTCGATCGGCGGGCACGATCTCCAGTCGCCATGCGTCCGCCATAACGTGCCATCAGCCCGACACTGCGAGGCAACGTCTCACAGTGCGCCGCGGCAACAGATTTGAACCAGTCGAAGACGAGGAGAGCGCGATGGGTCAGCTTGAAGGCAAGACGGCGTTGGTAACGGGTGGGACGTCCGGCATCGGACTCGCCACCGCGCGACGGCTGGCCAGGGAGGGCGCCTATGTATTCATCACCGGACGCGACGAGCAACGCTTGAGCGACGCGACCAAGGACGCCGAAGGAACTATTCACGGTGTACGAAGCGACGTAAGCAATCTCGCCGACCTGGACGCACTCGCCGGCGAGATCGAGTCCCATGGTGCCGGCCTGGACATCCTCTTCACCAACGCGGGCGGGGGAGATTTTGCGGGAGTCGCCGACGTCACGTTCGAGAACTATCGGGAAACGTTCGACCGCAACGTTGCTGGAACTCTTTTCACCGTCCAGAAGGTGCTGCCACTGCTCAACGACGGCGCGTCGATCGTGTTGTCCGGATCGACATCGGCACACGAAGGGATTCCGTCGTTCGGTGTCTACGCCGCGTCGAAAGCCGCGGTACGGTCCCTTGGGCGGACGTGGGCGGCGGAACTCGTCGACCGGCGAATTCGGGTTAATACGATCACGCCGGGTCCTGTTGACACGCCGGGACTTTCGGGGCTGGCGCCCGCTGGCGAACAACAGCAGCAGCTTCTCGATGAGTTGGCCGCATCCGTGCCGATGAAGAGGCTCGGACACCCAGACGAGGTCGCCGCGGCGGTGTTGTTCCTGGCGTCTGACCAGAGCAGCTTCATGACTGGCACGGAACTGTTCGTCGACGGCGGCCAGCTGGGGATCTGAGTCCGGAGCGGCGCGACTAGCGCCGGCTCGAGGTGCTGGGAAGCCAGACTCGCCACGCCACCAAGAATGCGCCGGCGAACACAAGACGAACGCCGACATTGGCGATGACAATCCAGTGAGCGGAAGCCACTAAGGCGTACAGGACTTCCACCGCCGCCGACGTCAGGTGAAGCGTGACGAAGGCGGCCACAATCAGACGAACCGACGCCACGTCGCGCAGCCGTGCGGCACCGAAGGACACCACTGCGACGGTCAATTCCGCCGCGCCCAACAGG
>JAVHWG010000398.1:0-4379 GCA_032159965.1 Mycobacterium sp. | reverse complement strand
GTCGACTGGTGTTCCTGGACCAGGTGAACGGAGAGCCACGTGGAGCAGTTGAGCTGGACCGACGACATGATGCTGCGCGCCGAAAAGCCCGAGACTCCGATGCAGATCCAGATGCTCCTGATTTACGACCAGTCCACGGCGCCCGACGGCAGAGTCACGTTCAAGCGCATCCTGGGGGAAATCGATGCGCGGCTGCACCTTGCGCCGACTTTCCGTCGGCGGCTGACAGAGCTGCCCGGTGGCCTGCACATGCCGTACTGGGTCGACGACCCGAACTTCGATCTCGAATACCACGTGCGTCACATCGCGCTCCCTCAGCCGGGGGACTGGCGACAGCTGTGCATACAGATCGCACGGATCCACGGACGCCAGCTCGACCTTCGTCGTCCGCCGTGGGAGATGACGGTCATCGAGGGTCTGAACTCCATCCCGGGGGTGCCGGAGGGTTCGTTCGCGATCTCGCTCAAGCTGCACCACTCTGTCGTCGACGGGATGGAAAGCGTGGAGTTGGTAGCCGCCATGCATGACCTCGCGTTCGACAGCCCACGTCCTCCCGCGCCGGACAAGCCTTGGAAGCCAGAGGCGATGCCGTCGACGGCTGACCTCGTCTCACGGACAGCGATCAACGGGGTGCTCCATCCGCTGCGTGCGGGCAAAGTGTTGATTCCCAGCGCTTTTAGCGCACTTCGGCACGTCGCGGAGTTGCCAGGCAAGCTTGCCGGCGGAGTCGCAGCGAATCTGGCCCCCGGGTCGGGGTCGCTGTTCGCGCCGAGCACGCGCTTCAATGGCGCGGCCACACCCCACCGCGTGTTCGATGCCCGCTTCCACGATCTCGCGGACTTCAAGCGGATCAAAGCGTGCGTGCCCGACGCGACCATCAACGACGTGGCACTCGCCTATGTCGGCGGCGCGCTTCGCCACTACCTGGATGGTCACGGCGAGCTGCCTGACCAGACCCTGGTCGCCGCTTGCCCGCAATCGATACGCTCCAGCGGCGAAAGCGGCACGGGCGGCAACCGATTGTTCGGCAGATTGCAGGCGCTCGGTACCCAGATCGCAGACCCGCTCGAACGTTTGGCGGCGATCGTCGAGGAGACCTCCGCCTTCCGTGATACGTCCGATTCCGCGACCGGCGCCCGGCTGATGGGGTTGGTGGGCACCGTGCCCACGACGCTGATAGGCCTGGCGGTGAAGGCTGCCAGCGCAGTGCCCTTCTCGGGGCCGTCGATCGCCAACACCACAGTGAGCAACGTGCCGGGTCCGGCCGACCCCATCTTCTTTGCGGGAGCCCGTCTACTACGCGTCACCGGTCTCGGCCCACTGATCGGCGGCATGAACCAATTTCACATTGTCGCCAGTTACAACGGAACTATCTCGATAGGCGTGACGGCGGACCGCACTGCGCTACCCGATCCGGGTCACTACGCCGATTGCATGCAGACCGCCTTCGATGAGATGCTCAGCGCTGCAAGCTGACCCACTAGCGGCGGCTGTCCTGGTTAGCGATTCCGCTCTCTCTCTGCCGATCGGTTAAGGGTGTCCGAAATTTAGTCTCTTGATACCCAAATTCAGTGGGACAACGCCTATTTCGGCTATGTCGGTTGCGCCAGCGGATCTTGGTTGGTAACATCGTTACCAGCGAAGGGGAGTAGCCCCCAATCGTGCAGTCGACATACTGGCCAGGAGTTAAATCCCGACGGCCCGGCTGCTCGAACCGGCAGCAGCGTGGCCGGTGGGCGAGACCTTCGGCCGCACAGACCGTTTCGGTTGCCGGCCGGAGGCAGCATCTGTCCCCGACCGGTAGCCACCGACCGAGGAGTCGTGGTGTTCGCTGCCTTTCTGTTGGGTTTCGCCGTCATCTTCATTGCCGAGATGGGCGACAAAACGCAACTGGTGGCGATGATGTTCGCGCTGCGCTACCGCTGGTGGGTTGTGTTGGCCGCCATCACGGCCGCCACCACCGCGGTACACGTTCTTTCGGTCGCCATCGGTCACTACCTCGGCGCTGCACTTCCAACTCATCTACTCGGATTGCTCGCCGGCGCGGCATTCATCTTCTTCGGGCTGTGGACCCTGAGAGGTGATTCGCTCTCCAATGACGAGGCCAGCCGCTCGCACGGCGCCGCTTCACCTGCGTTCTTCGTGGTCTTCTCGGCATTTCTGCTCGCCGAACTCGGTGACAAGACGATGCTCGCGACGATCACTCTTGCCGCCGACCACGACTGGGTGGGTGTGTGGATCGGCTCCACGCTCGGCATGGTGGTGGCCGACGGACTCGCGATCATTGTCGGGGCGGTCGCAGGCAAGCACGTTCCTGAGCGGCTCATCCAGCTGACCGCAGCGGTGTTGTTCCTTCTCTTCGGTACCTACATGCTTCTCGAGAACATCTTCCCGACGGCACGGGGCGCGGTTATCGTCGGCTGCGCAGTCGGTGCCGTCGTCGTTTTCGCCGGAGTGTTGCATGCGCTGCCGCAGCGGCTGCGACCGGCAATCATGCGTATGAAGTCTGCCCCGGTGCCAGACGCAGAGAACGTTGTGGAGTCGGCGCAGCGCAAAGCCTGAGCAACGCCGGCACTAGCAGCGGCACACTGAGCAAGTGGACGATCTGTTTACCGGCCGGCCGTCGCTGCTTCACGAAGTCGTTGCGTCGGCCGCGAAGGTACTCAATACATTGTTGACGCCCGTCGGCGGTATGCAGGCTGCGGTCCCATTCAAGCTTCCGTGGTTGACCGACGGCGCTCCGCGTTTTTTCTTCACGCAAGGGCTCAATGTGGTGCGCATCGAGGCCCAGGGAATGCCAGTCCTGAGTTTCACGTCCCGCGAGTCGACGGCCAAAGTGGTAGTCGCGCTTCATGGCGGTGCGTATGTCGGCGAAGCGACCATCTTTCATTGGTGGACTTACACTTCCTTGGCTCGCCAAACCGGTGCAACGGTCGTCGTACCCGGGTACACGCTGTCACCCGCTGGAACCGCCGAAACCGAAGTGCCTCGGGTCGCCGACTTCATTTCGCGGGTGATCGACGAAAATGGTGCAGAGAATGTGAGCGTTCTCGGTGACTCCGCGGGCGGGGGCTTGGCTCTACTCGCTGTCCAAGAACTTGTACGCCGGGATTCGACGAGGCCGGGACGTCTCGTACTGCTGGCACCGTGGCTCGATGTGTCGATGAGTGACCCACGCCTTATCGATGTCGACGACCCCTTACTTGACGTCCGAAACAGCAAAAAGTTCGGCAGGTTGTGGGCCGGCGACCTCGATATTCGAGATTCTCTGGCGAACCCGCTTTTCGGGTCGCTTAGTGGCCTGCCGCCAACCGTCGTCTACAGCTCCTCGCGTGACCTTCTGTGCCTTGACGCGCTGCGCCTGCGCGATCGCGTTATCGCCGAACGCATTCCGAACATCGCCTTCCGGCTGCGCCAGGGCTTGCTCCACGATTTCGTCATTTATGCCCCTCTGCCCGATGCCCGAGCCGAGCGCGCAAGCTTGTACGACGATTTGGACCTGTCAAGCCCGCGGCGGGACCGGTAGCAGACCTTATAGGGTCGGTGTGTCGGCGGAATACGTTGACGCGGAGAGGAAATCCTTCATGAATACTGACGACCTGATTCTGGTCAGTATCGACGACCACGTCGTCGAGCCGCCCGATATGTTCCTGCGTCACGTCCCGGCGAAATACAAGAGTGAGGCGCCGATCGTCGTCACCGACGACAAGGGCGTCGACCAGTGGATGTATCAGGGCAGGCCGCAGGGCGTGAGCGGACTCAACGCCGTGGTGTCCTGGCCGCCCGAGGAATGGGGCCGTGACCCCGCCGGTTTCGCGGAGATGCGCCCGGGCGTGTACGACGTGCACGAGCGCGTCCGCGACATGAGCCGCAACGGCATCCTCGCGTCGATGTGCTTTCCGACCTTCGCGGGCTTCTCGGCGCGGCACCTCAACCAGCATCGCGAGGACGTGACTCTGGTCATGGTGTCGGCCTACAACGACTGGCACATCGACGAGTGGGCAGGCTCCTACCCGGACCGCTTCATCCCGATTGCGGTGTTGCCGACGTGGAACCCCGAGGCGATGGTTGCGGAGATTCGTCGGGTCGCGGCCAAAGGTTGTCGCGCCGTGACGATGCCGGAGCTGCCGCACCTCGAGGGACTGCCCAGCTACCACGACGACGACTACTGGGGACCCGTGTTTCGCACACTGTCCGAAGAGAACGTCGTGATGTGCCTTCACATCGGAACGGGATTCGGTGCCATCAGCATGGCTCCCAATGCGCCGATCGACAACCTCATCATCCTGGCCACCCAGGTCTCGGCGATGTGCGCGCAGGACCTGTTGTGGGGTCCCGCGATGCGCAAGTACCCCGACCTCAAGTTCGCCTTCTCCGAG
>JAVHWG010000394.1:0-2576 GCA_032159965.1 Mycobacterium sp. | reverse complement strand
GGATATCGTGCCGACCAGCCGGAAGGGCGACCACAACCACGCGGCGATCGCCGGCGCCGCCGGCCGGATCGTCAATTCCATCCCGGATGTAGTCGCGGCGCCGCCCGGCATCAGGTCCACGCTGGATCTGCCGCTGGTTACCGGAAAAGGGCTTTTCGCCCCCAACGACTTTGTGGTCGCGGCGAACCCGATTTAACAACTGATAAGGAGCTCGCTGCAATGGAACGACCAGGACGGGTCGAGGGCAAGGTTGCGCTGATCAGTGGCGGTGCCCGCGGGATGGGCGCCGAGGATGCGCGGTTGCTGGTGGCCGAGGGCGCCAAGGTCGTCGTCGGCGACATCCGCGATGACGAGGGCAAAGCGCTGGCAGACGAACTCAATGCAATCGGCGACTCGGCGCGCTACGTCCACCTCGACGTGACCCAGCTCGACCAGTGGGAGGCCGCGGTCGCAACGGCCACCGGCGAATTCGGGAAGCTTGATGTGCTGGTCAACAACGCAGGCATCGTCGCGGCGGGACCACTGCGGGAGTTCCGGATGGACAAGTGGCAGAAGGTGATTGACGTCAACCTGACCGGCACATTTCTGGGCATGCGGGCCTCCGTCGATGCGATGACCGCGGCAGGCAGCGGGTCGATCATCAACGTCTCCTCGATCGAGGGGATTCGGGGCGCGCCGATGGTGCATCCGTACGTCGCATCCAAGTGGGCGGTGCGCGGCATCACCAAGTCGGCCGCTCTGGAACTTGCGCCGCTGAATATCCGGGTGAATTCGCTGCACCCCGGCTTCATCCGCACGCCAATGACCGCCCACCTGCCCGAGGACATGGTCACCATCCCACTCGGCCGGCCCGCCGAGTCGCGCGAAGTTGCAACCTTCGTTGTGTTTCTCGCCAGCGACGAGTCCTCCTACGCAACGGGCAGCGAGTTCATCGTGGACGGCGGTCTGGTGACCGACGTCCCCCACAAAGACTTCAGTGCCGGATGAGGTTCTAGAGCATGCTGGCGAGCCTGGCCACCGTGGTGGGCTCGAACCAGGTCGTTACCGACCCCGACGTGTTGGCGGGCCGCAGCGTCGACCACACCGGCCGGTACCGCGGCCGGGCCAGCGCGCTGGTGCGTCCGGGCTCGGCCGACGAGGTCGCCGAGGTGTTGCGGGTGTGTCGGGATGCGGGGGCGCACGTCACCGTGCAGGGCGGGCGCACTTCGCTGGTCGCCGGCACCGTCCCAGAGCACGACGACGTGTTGCTGTCCACCGAAAGGCTCGTTGCGATAAGTGATGTCGATGCCGTAGAGCGCCGGGTGGTGGTCGGTGCCGGTGCGACGCTGGCGGCGGTGCAAGTTGCGGCGACGAAAGCGGGCCTGGTGTTCGGCGTGGACCTGGCGGCTCGCGACACCGCAACCGTCGGCGGCATGGCCTCGACCAATGCCGGCGGCCTACGCACGGTTCGCTACGGCAACATGGGCGAGCAGGTCGTCGGCATGGATGTGGCACTGCCCGACGGCTCGGTGCTGCGCCGGCACAGTCGGGTGCGACGCGACAACACCGGTTATGACCTGCCGTCGCTGTTCGTCGGTGCCGAGGGCACCCTCGGCGTCATCACCGCGCTGGACCTGCGATTGCATCCGACCCCGGCGCACCGGGTGACGGCCGTGTGCGGGTTCGACGATCTCGAGGCACTGGTTGACGCCGGTCGGGTGTTCGCTGAGGTGGACGGCATTGCGGCGTTGGAGTTGATCGACGCCCGGGCCGCGGCCCTGACTCGCGAACACGCCGGTGTGGGTGCCCCGGTCTCGGGTGACTGGTTGCTGCTGGTGGAATTGGCCGCCGATCATGATCAGACCGACCGGCTAGCTGAGCTACTCGACGGTGTGGGGTCTGAGCCCGCGGTCGGGTTGGATGTGGCTGCCCAGCAACGACTGTGGCGTGTTCGCGAGTCGCTGGCCGAAGTTCTGGGTGTGTATGGGCCGCCGTTGAAGTTCGACGTATCGCTGCCCTTGCCGGCCATCAGTGGGTTTGCCCGGGACGCGGTCGCGCTAGTGCGCAGCCAGGTACCTGACGCGTTGCCGCTGTTGTTCGGCCACATCGGCGAGGGCAACCTGCACTTCAACGTGCTGCGCTGCCCGCTCGACCGCGAGCAGGCGCTGTACGCCGAGATGATGGATCTGATCACCGGGCGCGGCGGCAACGTCAGCTCCGAGCACGGCGTCGGTACCCGCAAGCGGCCCTATCTCGGGATGTCGCGGGAGCCGGCCGACATCGCCGCGATGCGGACCCTGAAAGCGGCGCTGGACCCGACGGGCTACCTCAACGCCGCGGTGTTGTTCGAGTAGTCAGTCGGTCCCGGTCCCCTTGATGCCGACCGCATGCCGTAGTTGCGCCAGGAACTGATCGGCATCGTCGCTGCGAACCACATAGTGCGAGATCGCGATCCGGATCACCGTCGCCGCCTTAACCGCGGCATTGGGACCGGGAAGCAGCCGTTGCAGACCTTCGCGCATCTCGGGGATGACGCGGGACACCGCTGGAATCACATGCTCTGGTTCGACGTCCACCATGCGCACACCCGAGTACGA
>JAVHWG010000392.1:0-3430 GCA_032159965.1 Mycobacterium sp. | reverse complement strand
CTTCTCGCCGCCAGTACGCAAGGTCGTCGAGTACACCGAATACATCCTGCTCGCGGCGATCGTTCCGTTCGCTGCATGGGCGATAGGCCTACTGCAGTACATCCGCTACCACTGATGTCTGCACGATTGATGTCTGCACGGTTGATGTCTGCACGGTGCGCTCCTGTCCGCGGCGCCGCCGCGACCCTTGCCGTCGCGATGTTGGCCGTGAACGTGGCAATGCCGGCCGCGGCGGTGGCGATCGAGCCGCCGAAGGTAGATCCCGCGGCGCTGCCGCCCGATGACGTACCCGGACCCGACCAGGAGATGAAACAGGACAACCCGTGCGCCGCGCCGCTGACCGTCGCGGTGCCGGACCTGGCCCAGCCGTCGCCGGGCAACATGATGCTGGCAATCCCGCAGGCTTGGAAGTTCTCCACCGGCGCAGGGGTCACGGTCGGCCTCGTCGACACCGGGTGACGCCCAGCCCGCGGTTCCCTGCCCTGTTCGCAGGCGGCGACTATGTGCTCGGCCAAGCGAACGGCGGTTTGTTCGACTGCGATTCGCACGGCACGATCGTCGCCTCCATCATCGCCGCCTCCCCGTCGGATCCGGCTGCGCGTCCCGCACGGATGCCCGCCAGCGCGCCGCCTCCGCCACCGCCTCCGGCAGCGCCTCCCGCTTCCCCTTTCCCCACCACACCACCGCCACCGCCCCCGTCGCCGTCGACCGTCACGGTCACCGCGCCGCCGCCACCGGCACCGCCCCCGCCTCCCGAGGAGCCGCCGCCGGACGCTCCCGCGGCGGGACCCGGCGACGGGAGCCAGCCGCCTGTCCCGCCACCCCCGCCCGGCAGTCCCGACGGCGTGGTCGGCGTTGCCCCCGACGCGTCGCTGATCTCTGTGCGGCAGTCGTCGTCGGCGTTCGGGCCGGCCCGTCCGTCCCCGGGCGACGAAGGCGAGCGACGCGAAAAGGCGGGCGACATCGCCACGCTGGCCCGCGCGATCGTGCATTTGGCGAACGCCGGTGTGAAGGTCATGAACATCTCGGTGACCGCCTGCATCAACGCCGCCGCCCCTATCGATCAGGCGGCGCTCGGGGCTGCGGTCCGCTACGCCGCGGTGGATAAGGACGTCGTGATCGTCGCGGCTGCGGGCAATGTCGGCGAAGAGAACTCCTGCGGCCAGAATCCGCTGTTCGATCCGCTGCATCCCGACGACCCGCGCGACTGGCACGAGGTGTCGACCATCGTGACGCCTGCCTGGTTCTCGGACTATGTTCTGGCCGTGGGCGCCGTGACGCCTGAGGGTCAGCCGCTGCCGAAGAGTATCGACGGGCCGTGGGTCGGTGTCGCCGCACCCGGTCTGCAGATCATGGGTCTGTCCAGCGTCGATGGCGCTCCGGTCAATGCTCTGCCCGACCGCGAACCGGGCAAGGCGAACCCGTTCTGGGGCACCAGCTTTTCTGCCGCGTACACCACCGGTGTGGCGGCCCTGGTGCGCGCCAAGTACCCGCAACTGACGGCTCATCAGGTGATCCGTCGCATCACCGAGACCGCCCACAATCCGCCGCGGGGGGTGGACAACACCGTCGGCTATGGCGTCGTCGACCCGGTGGCCGCACTGACTTTCGACGTCGCGCCGGGTGATCCTAAGCCGAGAGAGAACCTCACCTCGGTCCTTCGCGTTCCGCCCGAACCGCCCGCGCCAGACTTGCGACCGCGGCACGTCGCGCTGGTCGGCGCCGCGGTCGTCGGTGCGATGGTGGTGGTGGTCGCCGGTGGTGCCGCTCTACGACGGAGGACGTCGTGAAGGCCCGCACCGTTTCCGCTCGGCCGGCCGTCGCCGCCGTAATCGCCGTCGAGGTGATCGCGCTGGCCACGCTCGTGGTCTTTCCGCCGGGCCGGGCGACGTGGTGGCCGGCCGCGGGCGTCACGGCGGCGGCAATTCTTGCCCTCTTGCTGACCGTTCACCGGCGCACCGCGGTCGGCTGGTCGATGGCTGCACTGCGATGGCTGCGACGCCGACGTCGCGGCCCCGCCCCTGTACCGGCCGCGGTTGATGTTCCACACGGTGCGGCGCTCTACGGCGTCCGTATTGTCGACGGCGAGGCGATCACCATGGTGACCGTCTCGGGACAGGCGTACTCACCGACAGTGCTGACCGGTTCGGCGACGGCACTCACCCCGAATCTCCTTCCGCTGCAGGCGTTGTCTGCGCTGCTCGACCAGCCGGGAGGTATCCGGCTGGCCGGTATCGACGTCGTTTCCAGCGGCGTGCGGGTCCGTCGGGGCATCGGCTACCCGCCGTTGTACAGCACGCTGCTTGCCGACCGCCCCGCAGCGGGACAACGCAGCACCCGCCTCGTGGTGCGGCTCGACATCGCGCTTTCGAGCGCTGGGCTGGGGTGCCGCGCCACGGTCGGGGACGCGGCCGCGGCCGCCACCGAGCGGATCGTGAATGCACTGCTGCAGCGGGGGGTGCGGGCAAATGCGCTGACTGCCAAGGATCTCGATGCGGCGCTCACCGACCTCGGTGCCGGGCTCGCTCTGATCGAGGAAACTCCGGAACCTGTTGCGGGCGTGTCTGGTTCCGAAGTTGATCCGCGGTCGCGCCCGCCCGTTCAGCCCACCCCGACCGAAGGCTGGAAGACGGTCCGTGCATACCCCGGATACCTTAGCTCGTACTACTTCTCACCCGAGGACGTGACCACCAACGCGCTGAACCAGATGTGGGCGCTGCGTTCGGACGCGGTGGTACAGACGGTGTCGCTCACGAAGGACCGCGGCCCTAGCGGGGGACATCCGCAGGTTTCGGCACTGGTCAGGCTGTCCGATCCGCAACCGCCCACTAACCCGCCGACGCTGTACCTGAATCCGCTTCCAGGCGACGCCGGCCCAGCCGCGGTGCGAAGTGCTCCCACGGCCCGCGAGTTCGACCGGATACCCACCCGACCGCTGTACGCCGAAGGCCTGGACATCCCTGTGGGGTCATCAGGTGTGTTGGTGGGAACCACACTTCGCGGTGACCTGCTGCTGTTGGCGCTCACCGATCCCGATCAATCGACCCGGATCAGCGTGCGTGCCTCGATGGCGTACACCCGACAGCTGCTAATCCGTGCTGCCGCGGTGGGTGAGCGCATCGCGATCTACACCGACGACCCCCCGCGCTGGACAACTCTCGAGCAGCCGCTGATCGCCGTCGTCGACCGACGGCACCCGCCGGAGTTCGTGCCGTCCATCATCGTCAGCGATCGCGCGGCCGGACCTCCGCCGGCTGGTATGGCGTCCACCGTCATCAGCATCGATGACGCGGCACCCGATGGCGCACCGGACATTTCGTTCACGCAGACGTCGCCCTCGACGGTCAGGATAACGACGGCCGCCTTCGCCACCGACGTGCACATCGCGACGTTCAAGGCCGAGCAGCCATTCCTGGGACAGACAGTCGAT
>JAVHWG010000361.1:0-5688 GCA_032159965.1 Mycobacterium sp. | reverse complement strand
TCACTGATCTCACCGTTCGCCACGGTGTTCTTCAACGTGTTCGACGCCGCGTTCGCCGCGGTCGCCGGCCCCCCGGTCCTTCCGGCTGGAAGCACCGTCACGGTGAAAAGCTCCACGCTGCAGTACGAGAACGGTTACGTCGCCCACGCGGACTGGTACTTCCCCTCCGATCCCAACCCGCAGGGCCTCATCTACCTCCAGCACGGTTTCCTGGCGCAGGGACCGATCTACAGCTACACGGCGGCAGCCCTGGCCGAACAGACCCACAGCATCGTCGTCGCACCGACGATCACATCGAATTTCTTTGCGGCGGACGGCAATTGGCTGGGTGGCTCAACCATGCCAGCCGCGGCGGCAGACCTGTTCCTCAACGACCGCGCCGCCCTCGTCGCAAGTGCCTCGGCCGCAGCGGGTCACCCGGTGACGTTGCCACAGAAGGTTGTGCTTGCCGGTCACTCCCTTGGCGGAAACTTCGTCCTGGCGACGGCAAGCGACATGGCTGACAACAACACGATCGGCAATCTCGCGGGTGTCGTACTGCTCGACGGCGTGGCGTTCCAGCCCAACCTCGTCGCGTCGACGGTGGCGAAGGTGCCCACCACCCTTCCGATCCTGGACATCTCGTCGGATCCGTACGCGTGGAATCTCTACGGCCAGATGGCCGCCGACTTGTCGACGTTCCGCCCTGGACAATTCAACGGCGTCCAACTGGTCGGAGGCCGGCACATCGACGCACTGCAAGGCGGCAACCCGCTGATTCAACTCTCGGAGTACATCGTCGCGGGGTTCTCCCAACCCCAGAACATCGAGGCGGTCAAGATCCTCGCTACCGGATGGATCAACGACATGTACGCAGGCAACGTCATTGCGGCACCTTCTGACCAACCGTTCGAAATTCCGACGTCCGCCGGCACTGCGACCGCGTATTCGATACCTGCGCCGGCAACGCCGCTGTCTCCACTCGACGAGCTGCTGAAGGCGTTCGAGCTCTTCGGGACGTCGGCGTTCTTGGGCGCCTGACCGAGCTCTTCCGGCTCACGGCAACTCGCCACCCGCCTCCGGGCCCAGCGTGCGTGCCGGTGTGGGCTCGGCCACCGGCCGCGTCCGCGTCTCGGGTGCGAACACCCAGCCCACGGCCGCGGCCAGCAGGATGCCGCCGCTCACCACGAAGGCCGTTCCGAACGTCAGATATTGCGCGAGGCGTCCGACGACCACGGTTCCGACGATGGCGCCGAAGTCCGACATCATCTGATACGTCGCCACTGCGGTGCCCCCTCTGGCCTTGCTGCCGATGATGTCGGCAACGGCAGCCTGCTGTGGCGACGTGAACATCCCCGCGGCCGCGCCTGCGACGAGGGCACCGGCCAGGAACGTGGTCAGCGAGGACGCCAGGCCGACGAGCGCGGTCGCCGTACCCGACACCGCCAGGCCGATGATCAGCAGAACCCTCCGGCCCAGGCGATCGGATAGGTATCCGCTGGGGATGACGGCGGCAACATTGCCCACCGCGAAGGTGGCCAGCGCCAGTCCCGCGATCCTGGGACCGCGATGCAGCACCTCGGTGACGAACAGCGGCACCAGGGCGATGCGCAAACCGAACACCGACCAGCCCGTGGCGAAGTTCGAGAACAGCGCCGACTGGTATGCCCTGTTGCGCAGTGCTATTCGCAACGTCAAAGGTGCTTCCGTTTGCTCCGCAGGCGCCGCCAGGGTCGAATTGCGCAGCCTGAAGAAGACAACGGCAACCGAAATGAGCAGTGCCACCCCGTAGATAGCGAAAGGCGCTGAAAGGCCCAGGCCGGCGGTCACGCTGCCCAGCACCGGTCCCCCGACAGAGCCCACCAGGAATGCGCTGGAGAACAGCCCTGCAACGCGGCCGCGGGAATCGGGGGGCGCAATCCGGATCATCAGCCCGAACGACGACACCGTGAACATCGCCGATCCGAAGCCGCCGAGCGAACGGAACAGCAGCAGTTGCCAATACGACTGCGCGAACGCGCAGGCACCCGTCGACAATGCCACGATCAGCAGGCCGCTGAGATAGATCCGACGCTCCCCCACCCGTTGCACCAGCACTCCGGTGGCAGGCGCGAAAATCAGCCGCATCAACGCGAACGCCGTGATGACGAACGTCGCCGCGCTGATGCTCACCCCGAAGTTGCGTGCGTACTGCGGCAACACAGGTGACACGACGCCATATCCGAGCGCGATCACCGCGTTCGCGGTGACAAGGATCCAGACTTCGGGTGGGAGCCTCTGCTCCCCCGTCACGCCAGCGCCTTCGCCACCACCTCACGGGCGGCGTCCTGCACCTCGCGAAGATGTTCCGGACCGCGGAACGACTCGGCGTAGATCTTGTACACGTCCTCGGTTCCCGACGGCCGCGCGGCGAACCACGCGTCGGCCGTCGTCACCTTCAGGCCGCCGAGCGGCGCGCCGTTGCCCGGTGCCGTGGTCAGCTTGGCGGTGATCTTCTCCCCCGCCAACTCGGTGGCGGTGACTTGCTCCGGCGACAGCTTGGCCAACCGCGCTTTCTGCTCACGGTCGGCGGGCGCATCTACCCTCGCATACGTTGGCGCCCCGTACTTCTCGGCAAGATCTGCGTACCGCTGCGACGGCGTCTCACCCGTCACCGCGAGGATCTCCGAGGCGAGCAGGGCAAGGATGATCCCGTCCTTGTCGGTCGTCCATACCGTGCCGTCCATCCGCAGGAACGACGCGCCCGCACTTTCCTCACCTCCGAAACCGATGCTGCCGCCGATCAAACCGTCCACGAACCACTTGAAGCCCACGGGAACCTCGATCAGCTTTCGCCCCAGCCCTGCGACCACGCGGTCGATGATCGACGAACTCACGACGGTCTTGCCGACCGCGGTCGAGGCCGGCCACGAGTCGCGGTGGCTGAACAGGTAGTCGATCGCGACTGCCAGGTAGTGGTTCGGGTTCAGCAGACCTCCATCGGGGGTGACGATGCCGTGCCGATCGGAGTCGGCGTCGTTGCCCGTCGCGATCTGGTACGTCTCGCGTTTGTTGATCAATGACGCCATCGCATTCGGTGAGCTGCAGTCCATCCGGATCTTGCCGTCCGTGTCCAGCGTCATGAATCGCCACGTCGCATCCACCAGCGGATTGACAACGGTGAGCTGCAGGTCGTAGCGCTCACCGATGGCACCCCAGTAGTCGACACTGGCACCACCGAGCGGATCGGCACCGATCCGGATCTCTTGTGCGCGAATCGCATGGATGTCAACGACATTCGGCAGATCCTCGATGTACGCGTCCAGATAGTCGTGCCGCTGGCTGGTCTGCAGCGCCCGGGCCAGTGGTATCCGCTTCACCGCCTTGAGCTCGTCACGCAGAATCTCGTTGGCCCGCTTGGCGATCACACCGGTCGCGTCGGTGTCCGCCGGGCCACCGTTGGGCGGGTTGTACTTGAATCCGCCGTCGCGCGGCGGGTTGTGCGACGGCGTGACGACGATCCCATCGGCCAGGTCGGACGAACGTCCCCTGTTGTAAGCCAGAATTGCGTGGCTTACCGCGGGTGTAGGCGTGTAGCGGTCCGCCGAATCAATCATCGCCACAACGTTATTCGCAGCCAGGACTTCCAACGCCGATGCCCATGCCGGTTCGGAGAGCGCGTGCGTGTCTCGTCCGATGAACAGCGGACCGGTGGTGCCCTGCGCGGCGCGGTACTCGGCGATCGCCTGCGTGGTGGCCAGGATGTGCGCTTCATTGAAGGCACCGTCGAGGCTCGACCCGCGATGCCCTGAGGTACCGAACACCACCTGCTGCGCCACGTCGTCGGGATCCGGTTGCACCGTGTAGTAAGCGGTCACGACATGAGAGACGTCGATGAGATCTTCAGGTTGCGCCGGCTGTCCGGCGCGAGGGTTGGCGGCCATGCCCCGATTCTGCTCCAGTGGGCGCGCTACGAGGCAGCCGCCTACGTTGCGATTCCGACATCCGAGATGAACAGTCGCTTGCGGGCGGGTACCGGCATACTTTCGGCCATGGCGACCGACCGGCGTGAGCTCGCGGCCGTGTTCGCCGGCGGTGCCATGGGCACCGTCGGGCGCGCCGGTCTGACGACACTCGCCGCGCCCGATCCCGCGCAGTGGCCGTGGGCCACGTTCGTCGTGAACATCGTCGGTGCGTTCCTCCTGGGTTACTTCACGACGCGCCTGCTGGAGAGGCTGCCGCTGTCCAGTTATCGACGACCTCTGCTGGGCACCGGGCTGTGCGGCGGGTTGACTACTTTTTCCACCATGCAGGTGGAGACGCTGCGAATGCTCGAACACCATCACTACGGCCTGGCTGCCTGTTACACCACAGCCAGCATCGTCGCCGGACTCGTCGCCGTGTACGTCGCGACCGCGCTGGTGCGCAGAGTGCGCATCCGGTGACATCGGTAGCGGTCTGGACCGGTGTGGTGCTGCTCGGCGGCGCCGGCGCGGTGCTGCGATTCCTTGTCGACCGCACCGTCGCCAGGCGGGTAGCCGGCCTGTTTCCGTTCGGCACCCTCACCGTCAACCTGACCGGCGCCGTCGTCCTCGGGTTGCTCAGCGGCTTGGCGCTGAGCCATCACGTCTCGCTGCTGGCCGGCACGGCGTTCATCGGTTCCTACACCACGTTCTCCACCTGGATGCTGGAGACGGAGCGGCTCACCGAGGAACGCCAGATCCGTCTTGCCATCGCCAATATCGCGGTCAGCGTCGTACTCGGTGTCGCCGCCGCGCTGGCCGGCCAGTGGATCGCGACCCAGCTGTGACCGCCGGCGACAGCCTCAAGCTCACCGCGTATTTCGGTGAACGGCAGCGCAGCGGTAACCGATTCCTCGCCGAGGCATTGCTCGATCTGTACGCCGAGCAGAAGGTGGCGACGAGCGTGATGTTGCGCGGGATCGCCGGTTTCGGTCCACGCCAGCGGTTACGAAGCGACAAGTCACTGAGCCTGTCGGAGGATCCGCCCGTCGCCACGGTCGCGATAGACACTCGGGACAAGATCGCCCGGCTGATGGACCACGTCGTCGACCTCACACCACGCGGCCTCATCACCGCCGAACGCGCGCAACTCGTCGACGGCGATGATCCCGTTTCAGTCCAATCAGGACACGGCGCAACGAAACTCACCGTCTACACCGGGCGGCACCAACGCATCGACGGTGTCCCGGCATTCCGCGCCATTTGCGATCTTCTGTACCGCGAAGGCGTCGCGGGTGCATCGGTGCTCCTCGGTGTCGACGGCACCACCCGCGGCGCGCGTCATCGCGCCCGGTTCCTGAGCGGGAACGTCGAGGTGCCGCTGATGATCATCTCGGTGGGCGACGCGGACAACATTTCCCGGGTGGTGCCCCGGCTCGAGGCAATGCTCGACCAGCCCCTCTTCACCGTCGAGCGGGTTCAGGTATGCAAACGGGACGGTGACCTACGAGCTCGTCCGGACATGCTGCCCTCGGTCGACGGCGACGGCCGAGCGCTGTGGCAGAAGCTGATGATCTACACGTCGTCGGACGCCCTTTACGGCGGGTTGCCGATTCACCGGTTCTTGATCCGGCGACTGCGCTCCTCGAGGACGTCCAGCGGAGCAACCGTGCTGCGGGGCTTATGGGGATTTCATGGGCAGCGAGAACCCCACGGCGACAAGTTGTTTCAGTTGACCCGCCAGGTGCCGGTGACCACCGTCATTGTC
>JAVHWG010000571.1:0-2633 GCA_032159965.1 Mycobacterium sp. | reverse complement strand
CGCCCGGCCGCAAGTATCGACACCCTAAGCCGCGTAACCGAATTCACGCCGACTTATCCACAGACCCGAACCTATCCACAGATCCCGAAACCACCCTTGACAGCCCAACACGACCGAGTTATGGGCTAAGGTCCAGCGCTGCGCATCGGTGAATCCGCATGGGGCGTAACCTTCCACCAGTCCGGGGGTTCTGGTATTCGTCAGCCGGCAGGGAGGTCTCAGCCATGAGCGCGTTCAACATCGCCGATCTCGCAGTGCCGGTCATTGCCGCTCCCATGGCGGGCGGCCCGTCGACACCTGAACTGGCGGCCGCAGCGACCAACGCGGGCGGCCTGGGTTTCGTCGCCGCCGGCTATCTCACAGCAGACGACTTCGCGGCCCGTCTGAGATCGGCGCAGGATCAGGCCTCGGGGCCGATCGGTGCCAATCTCTTTGTCCCACAACCCAGCGCGGGCACCGCGGAGGCAATCGACCAGTACGCCCAAGCGTTGGCCGTTGAGGCGCAGAGATACCGGGTCGAGCTTGGCCAACCCCGCTACAGCGATGATTCCTGGGCCAACAAGCTCGACGTCGTGCTGGACCTGCGCCCCGAGGTGGTGTCGTTCACCTTCGACCTGCCCGGCGCCGACGAGATCCGGTGCTTGCGCGACGCGGGCATCACTACCGTCGCCACCGTCACCAGTGCGGCGGAGGCCGCGCTGGCAGAGTCCCGGGGCGTCGACGCGCTTGTGGCCCAGGGCCCGTCGGCCGGTGGGCACCGCGGTACCTTCGACCCGGCTGCCCAGCCGAACACGCAACCGCTATCGGAGTTGCTTGACGACGTTGTGGCGCGAACCGAACTCCCCGTCGCGGCGGCAGGTGGCCTGATGACGGCGGCCGACGTCGACGCTGTGCTCCGTCAAGGCGCGGTCGCCGCGCAGCTCGGCACCGCGTTCCTGCTGTCCGACGAGGCGGGCAGCGGCCCAGTGCACCGCAAAGCGTTGCAGAATCCAGAATTCACCGAAACCGCAGTCACACGGGCGTTCTCGGGCCGCTATGCCCGCGGTCTGCGCAATCGCTTCATCAAAGAGCATGAGTCGCAGGCCCCATTCGGCTACCCGCAGATCCACTATCTGACGAGTCCGGTGCGGGCGGCATCGGTGCGCGCAAGCGATCCGCACGCGACCAACGTCTGGGCCGGCACGGGATTCAAGAAGGCCAGAGCGGCGTCGGTGGCCACGATCATGGGAGAGCTGTCGTGCAGGTAGGCATGACCCTGCCGATCATGGAGCCCGCAGTCGACGCTGCGACATTGAAGACGTGGGCGCTGACGATCGACGACGGTCCGTTCTCCTCAGCATGTTTCGGTGAGCGCATCGCCTTCGACAATCCCGAGACGCTGACCCTGATCGGTGCTCTGGCGGCATGGACCGACCGCGTGCGGCTGGTGGCGACGGTCATCGTCCCCCAACTGCACGATCCGGTGATGCTGGCGAAAGCCCTCGCGACCGGTGACATGCTCAGCGACGGTCGGTTGACCGTGGGAATCGGTGTGGGAGGGCGCCTCGAGGACTACCGCGCCGTCGGTGCCGATCCCTCGACGCAGACGATGCGCGACATGGCGGATCGCGTCGCGGTGATGAAGCGGGTGTGGCGAGGGGAGAAGACCACCGATTCCGTGTGTCCGGTGGGGCCGCAGCCGCTGCAAGACGGCGGCCCCGAATTGCTGGTGGGGTCTTTGGGGCCGAAAACCATTCGCAGCGCAGCGAAATGGGCTGACGGTCTGGCGGGTATGACACTCGATCTCGACATCGACAACGTGGGCTCACTGTTCGATGTGGCACGCCGGGCGTGGGCTGGCGAAGGCAAACCACCGCCGCGGTTGACGTCCTCGTTCTGGTTTGCACTCGGAGAACGCGACGCCGCTCGCGCGCAGGTGCATCGGCATCTGCGTCACTATATGAACTGGATCCCCGCCGAGTACGTCGACGCGATGGCGCCGTCGACCGGCCTGGCGGGCAGTCAGGACGAGTTGTCCGCGACGCTGCGTGCGTTCGCCGACGTCGGTGCCGATGAGGTGCAACTGATTCCGACGAGCGCCGACGTCAACCAGCTGCGCGCAGCGGCGGAGGTGGTGGCCGGCCTCTAACGGAGGTCTGTCACTTTCACATCACCGTCGTTCGACCTGGCGGTCACGCTGACGCCGCGTGCGCTGCCTGGTGGAAGCACCACCGTGACCTCACCGAGCCGGTTCCACCGCAGGTATGACACGCCTGCGGAACCGAGCATGACGCGTGTGCGGTCGGCGTCGTTGGCGACGATGAGCGGCCGGGTGTCCTCGCGAACCGAGGTCAGCATCCTCAAGTCCACCCGCGGGCCGCGGGCGGCGGCGTCGGTGGCGACACGCACCAGCACCGGGACCTCGCCGGTGTCGATGGACACATATCGCACATTCAGCGGAAGCTGCAGTGTGTCGGTGATCGCGCGAAATGCGCTCACCCCGAAGGCAAGCACGGCCAGCGAGATCGCGGTGCACGCCACCGTGAGGACGGCGACGGCCACCAGCGCAACACGGATGCCGGTGCGTGCGCCGCCGGACAGGGCGGGCGGCAGGGGTGCCGGCGGGGGAACGATCGTCGTCATGTATTCGAACC
>JAVHWG010000329.1:0-5304 GCA_032159965.1 Mycobacterium sp. | reverse complement strand
ACTGAGAAGGTGGCTTCCTTCGGCGACGACACGCCGCTGGGGCGGGCGGGTCAGCCGGCGGAGTTGGCCCCGGCGTACGTGCTGCTGGCCTCGGACGAGGGCAGCTACATCTCGGGTGCCCGCCTGGCGGTCACCGGTGGCAGGCCCGTGCTGTAGCGACGACGACATTGTTTAGGCCACCGCCAGCGGGGTAGAAGGCCGGTATGACCCTTGATGGACGCTGCTCGATCGAGCCGACTGCCGCGAAACGGCCGATGGTGGCGCGGTGACCTCGTTGTGGCTTGCCGGCCGCGACACGGAGTCGTCAACGGCAACAACCACTCTCGACGATCCGACCGCCGACGTGGTGGTCGTCGGTGCAGGCATCACCGGACTCGTCACCGCGGTGCTGTTGGCCCGCGCCGGTAAGAAGGTGCTGGTCCTCGAGGCCCGCACCGTGGCTGCGGGCACGTCGGGAAACACGACCGCCAAGATCAGCCTCCTGCAGGGCAGCAAGCTCTCCAAGATCATCGCCAAACACGGCCCCGCCCTGGCCCGCATGTACGTCGAGGGGAACCGCGAAGGCCAGGCGTGGGTCCTGCGACACTGCGAGAGCCACGGGCTAGCAACGCAACACGAGGATGCCTATACCTACGCGCAGTCGTCCGACGGCGTCGCGTCTGCTCGGGCCGAATTCGAGGCGGGCCGTCAGGCTGGGCTAGACGTGCAGTGGACCGACGATGCGCCGGTCCCGTTCCCGTACCACGGCGGCGTGCGCCTACCCGATCAGGCGCAGTTCGACCCGGTGCCGTTCCTCCAGAGCCTCGTCGTGGAGTTGGAGACTCACGGCGGGCGCCTCGTCGAGGGGGCGCGCGTGCGCAAGGTGGCCTTCCCCGGGGGCAGGACTTTGCGCATGAACGTGCACACCGCCGACGGCGACGTTGCCGTGACCGCCGACCAGCTGGTGCTGGCCACAGGAATCCCAATCCTCGACCGAGGTGGGTTCTTCGCACGGGTGAAACCGCAGCGGTCCTATTGCATGGCCTACAAGGTGCCGGGTGACATCACTCGCGGCATGTACATCTCGACCGATTCACCCACTCGCTCAGTGCGTTACGCACCAACCGCAGACGGCGAGGTGCTCATCGTCGGCGGCGCGGGGCATCCCGTCGGGCGGGAAAAGAGCCCGTCGGCGTCGCTCGAGGAGCTGTCCTCCTGGACCACCTTGCACTACCCCGGAGCCACGCAGACGCACTTCTGGTCAGCACAGGATTACTCCCCCGCCGACGAGCTGCCGTACGTCGGTGCGATCCTGCCGGGCACTGACAAGATCTTCGTCGCGACGGGTTTCGACAAGTGGGGAATGACGAACGGGCCGGCTGCCGGGATGGCACTGGCCGGTCGCATGCTGGGTGGACACATGCCGTGGGCCGACGCATTCGCGAGCTGGAGCCCGCACGAGCTATCCGGCATCGGTACCGCACTGCAGGTCAACTTGGAGGTGGGTTTCCACCTCGCCAAGGGCTGGATCACGCCCGTGACTGAGTCGACGCACCGAGCGCCGGAGAGCGGCGGACTGGTCAGTGGACCGCCGTGGCATCTGCAGGCACGCAGTTCCGTCGACGGCGAAACGTACACGGTGTCTCCGGTGTGCCCGCACCTCGGCGGCATCGTGAACTGGAACGATGCCGACAACGCTTGGGAATGTCCGCTGCACGGCTCACGGTTCGCGCCTGACGGGACGCTGTTGGAGGGTCCGGCGACCCGCGACCTCAGCCGGTCGCCGCAGCACGCTGACAAAGGGGTCTAGAGTGAAAGTCGCTGACCTGGTTGCCATTCCGCTTCAGGCGGGCTCCGCGGTCCGTCATCGCAGAGTGTTCCACCCGCTGGGTATCTTGGCGGAGGGCCGCATCGAGCGGGTCGCGGCGCCCGGCGTGGGGTTGCCCGTGGAGTCCGCCGACATCCTCGGCCGTGTGTCGAAGGCGGTCGGCATCCCGGGCAGTCTGCCCGATCTGATCGGTCTGGCATGGCGGATGCCACCGCGCACCGGTGCCGCCACACCATGGGACGTCTTGGCGGTGTCGGCCGGATCTGGGTTACTGACCCGATTCGCACTTCGGCCGACGGTGTCCTGGACCGGCACGACGCTCACCACGTTGATGCCGTTGCATCGCGACGACGGCTGGTGGTGGCTGAAGGCTCAGATGAAAACCGAATTGAGCGGCGGCCTTTCATTGGCTGCTGTCAGCGAGGCCATCTCGAACGGTGGCGTCGAATTCGACGTCCAGCAGGCACACGGCAGCGGTAAGTTCGAACCCCTGGCCAGGCTCGTGTTGGACACGGTGATCCCGACCGATGAGGACCACGACGTGTCGTTCGATCCGACTCGCAACACCGATCCCGATGTCGAACTGGGACCGCGGTGGCTCACCGGTCTGCGCGAGCGTGCCTACCTGCGGAGCCGACGCGGTCGCACCGCACCCGATGAACTGCCTAGCTGAAACTCTTGCGTCGCAACCACGTCGAAGAGGGTGGCGTCGAGGATCTCGACGCCACCCACTCCGATGACGTCAGCCCGCGTCGACCGTCGTCGGTGAAATCGACTTCTGGCTTCCCGCGTGCGCGATGTCGATCTTCCGTGGCTTGGCCCGCTCGGCCAGTGGAATGGTGACCGTCAGCACGCCGTTTTCGTAGGTCGCGGAGATTCTCGAAGCGTCGATGCCGTCGCCCAACGAGAGCTGTCGGCGGTAGGTACCGAAGAAGCGTTCGTTGGTCAGCCATTGCAACGTGTCACCCGGGGATGCCGTGCGCCGCGCCGAGATCGTCAGCGTGCCGCTGTCGACGTCCAGGTCGACGGAGCCGGGATCAACGCCGGGCAAGTCGGCGGTCAGGACGTAGTGGTCGTCGACCTTGCAGAGGTCCATCGGCATGAACCGGGGTGTGCGATTCGATCCGGACTGCGTTGTCAGCAAGTCGCGGGTCACGGCACCGAGGTCACTGAAGGGATCGAAACGAAGCACAGTAATCCACCTCCTATGTCACTCGAAGCCCACCACCCTGGCGGGCAGCCAATCACTGTGCGCTACCGAAATTAGCACTCGCGACGCGAGAGTGCTAGTCCCATTCGGCAAAATTTTTCGACGAATGTTGGGCGGGGTCAGCATCTTTGGTGGTCGGCGGAGTGTCCTCGGTCCGTGCGCCGCTAGTTCACTGCCGGTGGTACGGCGGATGCCATGACCTTGGGTGCCCGGTCCCAGGCTCGATGCAGTCCCAATGCCGTGCTCAGGTTCGCCGTGAACGCCTTGTCGACGTCGTCCGCGACCGCGATACCCGGCCCCTTCAGCGGGAGTCGAGCGGCCTTGAGGACGGCGGTGCCGTCACCCCAGGCAGCGATCGCCTTGCAATGGCGGAACGCCTCGTGCAACATCACCACCAGTTTGATGTCTGCGGCGGGTGTCGTCCCCGCCGCCACCACGATCGCGTCGAACTCGATGGAGCGCGCGGTGGCGAACGTCCGGTCGACGGTGACCTGGCGGCGGCCCGCCTTCAAGACGCCGCCGACGGGCGCGACGATCAACGGCGTGACACCCATCGCTTCAACGGCTTTCACCAACTTCGCGACGCCGGCCAGATCCGAACCCGCGTCTGCGACGATGCCGATCTTGCGACCGTCGATGCGTCCCGGCTCGGCGAGGATCTGCACCAACGCGGGTGACAGCACGACGTCTTCCGGCGGCGTGCCCTTCGGCGCGGGGAGTCCGAGACCGGCGGCGACCTGTTCGCACAACGCCGTGTCGACGTCGGCGAGCACCTGCAGTTCGCGTTCCTTGATGGCCTGCTCGTAGACCTTTCCGAGTTCGAAGGTGAACGCCTCGGCGACATGCGCCTGCTCGATCGGACTCAGGCTGCGGTAGAACATCGCGGCCTGCGAGTAGTGATCGTCGAAGGAAGCGGGTTGCGCGCGCACCGCGGCTCCCTCGATCGGCCGGGGCGTCTGCACGTAGCCGCCGTGACTGGCATCGGCCGGTTGAGGCTCGTCTCCGTCAATGCTGTTGGGATGGTACGGCGCTACGCCGGTGTGGATGGCGGTCTGATGCATGCCGTCTCGCAGCATGTCGTTGACCGGGCAGTGTGGTCGGTTGATCGGCAACTGGGTGAAGTTGGGTCCGCCGAGGCGGGTCAGCTGCGTGTCGAGGTAAGAGAAGAGCCGGGCCTGCATCAGGGGGTCGTTGGTCGGTTCGATGCCGGGTACGAGGTTGCCGGTGTGGAAGGCGACCTGCTCGGTTTCGGCGAAGAAGTTGGTTGGGTTGCGATTCAACGTCATCTTCCCGATGAGTTGAACGGGAACCATCTCTTCGGGGACGATCTTCGTCGGGTCGAGCAGATCGATTCCGTCGAAGCTGTCGGTGCCGTCATCCGGCATCACCTGGATGCCTAATTCATATTCGAGGAACGCGCCCGCCTCGATGCCGTCGGCCATGTCGCGACGGTGGAAGTCGGGGTCGCAGCCTGCGGCGATCTGCGCTTCCTCCCAAACCAGGGAATGGACGCCGGCAACCGGCTTCCAGTGGAACTTCACCAGACTGGTCTCGCCTGCGGCGTTGGCGAGCCGGAAGGTGTGGACGCCGAAGCCCTCCATGGTCCGGTACGAGCGTGGGATACCGCGATCGCTCATGTTCCAGAACACGTGGTGGGTGGCCTCGGTGTGCAGGGACACGAAGTCCCAGAACGTGTCGTGCGCCGACTGGGCCTGCGGTATCTCCCGATCGGGATGCGGCTTGGCTGCGTGAATGACGTCGGGGAACTTGATGCCGTCCTGGATGAAGAACACCGGCATGTTGTTGCCGACCAGATCGAAGTTGCCCTCCTCGGTGTAGAACTTCACGGCGAAACCCCGGGTGTCACGGACGGTGTCGGCCGATCCCCGCGACCCGAGCACGGTCGAAAAGCGGGTGAACACCTCGGTTTTGGTGCCCTTCTTACCGAGGAAGCCGGCCTTCGTCACCGACGACGCGTTGCCGTACGACTCGAAGACGCCGTGCGCGGCGGCACCGCGGGCATGCACCACGCGCTCCGGGATGCGCTCGTGATCGAAGTGGGTGATCTTCTCGCGAAGGTGAAAGTCCTCCAACAGCGTCGGGCCGCGCGGTCCGGCCTTCAACGAGTGATCGGTGTCAGGCAGCCGCAGACCCTGCGCCGTGGTCAGGTAGGTGCCGGACTGCGCGCGTGGATCGGGGTCTGGATCCTGGCCGTCGGTGACGCCGGTCGGGCTGGCCGGGCGGGGGGCCTTCTGATCTGGCTTGCGTGACGGCACGGGATACTCCT
>JAVHWG010000314.1:0-3269 GCA_032159965.1 Mycobacterium sp. | reverse complement strand
CGACCGCACAGATCGTGATCGCTGGTCGGTCGGTGCGCTTGAGGAGGTAGGCACCGGCGACGACGTGGCGCCGGCGGCGGTCGCGGGCGGCCGGGTCGGTGGGGACGGTGGCGAGGCGTTGGTCGATGGGGCGGGTCGACAGGCGAAGGTAGGCGGAGGTGCCACCGGACTTGCCGAGCTGTGCCATCGCGGCGAGCAGCGTCCATTCGGTGTCGATCGCGAACGCGGGTTCGTAGGTGAGACATCCAGGTTGCTCGAGCCCGATGGAGGGCGTGGTGATGGATTGATGGGCGCCCCCTTCTGGGGCGAGGCTCACCCCCGATGGCGTACCGACGAGGATGGATTGGCCACCGGCGTAGATGCCGAACGACCAGGGTTCCAACGCCCGTGCGACGAATGGGTCGTACATGACGCCGATGGGGATCAATGGCTGTCCCCATCGGCTCCACGTGGCGCCGAATTCCCCGAGCGCACCAACGAGGTTGGTTTCAGCGATGCCGAGTTCGATGTGCTGGCCGGAAGGTTTCTCGCGCCAATGCAGGATGGTTTCGGCGTCGTCGGCGAACCAGTCCGAGCGTTCGTGGGGGGCCCATACGCCGACCTTGTTGACCCAGCCGCCGAGGTTGGTGCTAGAGCTGACGTCGGGACTGACCGTGACGATGCGCGCACCGACCTCGGGAGCAGCGCGGCTGACGTCCAACAGGGTGCGGCCCAGTGCGGCCTGCGTGGTTGCGACACCGCTCGGGGTGCGTCCGAGATCGGTCGGGACAGCGGGGCCCAGTGGTTCGGCGGCCGGGTCGCGGCGCAGTCGGGCCGCCGCGGCGGCGCACATGGCCGCCTGGGCGCTGCCGCCGGGGAACCGACGCCAGGGGTGGCGGATGTCGGCGCCCAGGGTGTGGGCCAGCTGTTCGAGCTCCTCCCCGGCGAGCAGCGCCGAATGATTCTGCGGATGACCCTGGGTAGGCAGCCCGTAGCCCTTTACGGTGTACGCGAAGATGACGGTCGGGCGGGTGTCGTCGATCGCGGCGAAGGCGTCGTTCAACGCGTGGAGGTCGTGACCGCCCAGATTGCGGAACGCGTCGTACAACACGGGGTCGGGCGTGGCGTCAAGCAGCCGGCGGATCTCGGCTCCGCCGGGCCCATCTCCAGGTAGATGATCCCGGAGCTGGTCCGGACGGTGACGCAGGAGCCGCTGGTACTCCGGGTTGGGCATGTCGTCGATGCGGGCGCGCAGCGCCTGCCCGCCAGGTTGGGCGAATAGCTGCTCCAGCAGATGCCCGTACTTGACGGTGAGCACTTGCCATCCCGCGGCCGCGAACATGCCTTGGAGGCGCGGCGCGCCGATGTTGGGCACGACCCGATCCAGCGATTGCCGGTTGAGGTCGACGATCCACACCACTTCTCCCAGCTCGGCGACGATCGGGTCGAGGATGGCTTCCCAGCAGGCGCCCTCGTCCAGCTCTGCATCACCGAGCAGGGAGTACTGGCGTCCGGTGCCGCCGGCATCGAAGTGGGTGTTGACGTACCGGCGCGCTAACGCGCCCCATATGGGTGCGGTCGCGCCGATCCCGACCGACCCCGTGGAGTAGTCGACCGGGTCGGGGTCCTTACTCCGGCTCGGGTAGGACTGCAGCCCACCGAACTGGCGCAGCGTGGTCAGACTGGACTCGTCCAGCTCCCCCAACAGGTAGTTGATGGCGTGCAGCACGGGGGAAGCGTGCGGCTTGACCGACACCCGGTCTCCCGAGCGGAGCTGCTCGAACCACAGCGCGGTCATCAGAGACACGATCGAGGCGCTGGAGGCCTGATGCCCGCCCACCTTCAGCCCGCTGGGATTGGGACGAACGCGGTTGGCGTGATCGATGATCGCGGTCGACAACCAGAGCACGCGTCGCTCTATCGAGCGCAGCACGGCGAATTCGTCGTCGTTGGGGTCGACACGATGGGATGAGGCCGTTGCGGCTGCCTCGACGGTGCTGCTCATCAGCGGGCGAACTCCTTCGCTCTGGCCTTGGGCAGATTGCCTCATCTAGCACACCGTGTCGCGGTAGAGTGCGCAACTGCCTCGGATGAGAGTAAGCAGTATGCTCAAGTCTCCGGGCCGAAGCGACGGGTGGATGAGCAGATTGCGACACGACGAGATCCTCGACAGCACCGACGCCCGCTTACTGACCGCCCTCGCCGACGACCCGCGGGCTCCGGTCATCACGCTGGCTGCCGCCTTGGGCCTGTCCCGCAATACCGTGCAAGCGCGGTTGGCACGGCTGGAACAACGTCACGCGCTCACCAGTTTTGAGCACCGCGTCGAGCCGGCCGCCCTCGGCTACCCCCTCACTGCATTCATGACGGTGACTGTCACTCAGCGACTTCTCGATCAGGTCTCGCAAGCGTTGGCCGACATCCCCGAGGTCGTCGAAGTGTTCGGGCTCAGTGGCGCGACGGACCTCCTGGTCCGTGTCGTTGCACGCGACGCCGACGATCTCTACCGAATCGCGGGCAGCGTCCTGGCGACCCGCGGGGTCGAACGCACCGAAACGGCATTGGCCATGCGGCGCCTGGTCACCTACCGAGTCACTGGCCTCCTTCAGCGTTTGCTCGACAGCTGATCGTGATCACGCACATCCCGCGACGCCCACCGTCTCCAGACAGACTGACAAACCCGGGGGGCACGACTCTGTACGTGGGCCTGCGATGGTGTGATGCTGGAGGGTGCCTAGTACGGGCACGGCAGGCACCTGGAGGCCGCTATGCAGGCACGAACGGGAGACGTACTGATCGTCGAGGGCAATACGGTCGGCCGCCCCGCACGACGCGGAACGATCCTGGAGGTCCGGTCAGCCAGCGGAACGCCGCCCTACTGGGTCCGGTGGGACGACGGCCATGAGGGACTCGCCTTCCCCGGCCCGGACGCCCACATCGCATCCGCTCCGGAGCCGAACGCGAACTGAGCGCCGCTACGGCGGTCGAGGCCTGCGGGGCCGGTGCCCCGAAGGCACCCAAGGTTCAGGTCACCCGAGGCCGCGCCGGCTGCGGTACGTCTCGGCCCAGGGCCGCGCCTCGGCGAAGGCGCGCGAGGCCCGAAGCACCAGGTCGTCCCGGCCACGCATGCCGACGACCTGCATGCCGACCGGGTGCCCCTGCGCCGTCAGCCCAGCGGGAACCGACGCTGCGGGATGGCCGGTGAAGTTGAAGAGATAGGTCAGACACCAGCCGATCAACGGGTCGACCTTCACTCCGTCGACGTGACAAGGACCGACGGTCCGACCGTC
>JAVHWG010000253.1:0-4653 GCA_032159965.1 Mycobacterium sp. | reverse complement strand
GGGGTTGATCAGCCGCGACGGCCGCACACCGGCCACGCGTGAATGCCCTGAGTGGCCAGTACGTGCTCAGCGACCCGAATCTGCTCCTCGCGAGACGCGTGGGCCGGCGATCCACTGCCGCCGTTCGCGCGCCACGTTCCCATCGTGAACTGCAGGCCTCCGTAGTACCCGTTGCCCGTGCTGGTCGACCAATTGCCGCCCGATTCGCACGCGGCAACGGCGTCCCAGTTCACGCCGTCGGCGTGCGCGGTGGCGGTCGACAGTGCCAGGGGCGCGGCCGCCAGACCAGCGCCGACGGCGGTCGTCACGAACAGCTTGCGGAGGTTCTTCACATCGTTCCCTTTCGCCGGCGCACGCCAAGTCACACCTGCAACGGGCAGGCCAAAACAGCCCTTTCGGGCATGGTGCTTTCTTGGATCGCGCCGTCTCTGTCAGGCGCGACACAGGAGACGAGGTCCGTCCCGCCGGAACGACGTCCCGGCCACCGGCGCAGCGGCCAACTTTCGGCCGACCCCTCCGGTCCTGACTCACACGCAGGTTCTTGATATTCGAATTATTTGCTTCCGGTTAAGAAGCTGCCCGAACATTACAAATCGATTCAGCGAAAGTCATATTGGGTAGCGCTATCTCAAACGAATAACAAACCAATCACGTCGGCGCCTTTTGTGGCATCGCGCCAGGTCAGTTCGGCGAGTCTGAGAAATTTTCAGCTTCGCGGAGCGAACAGTCGTCGTGACTCGAATCACAGACTTTTTGTGAAATCGACCACTGATATTGCGCTGTCGCGGGTTGACCAGCAGTTGTGATCCAGATTGTGGCGGCAGTCAAAAGTGACGGTGATTACACCGCCAGCGCAGCTGGTCATACCCAGATAAAAAAGAGAAATACCGAACATTTCTTTATGCTTTCAGCATATGAAATGGTGATCCGGACGATTACGACACGAGCCGGAATTCAGCGAAGGACGGATAGATCGTCAGCGGAATTGACGTTGGTGAGCGCCCGGCCATCATCGACGACAATTCGCTGCGCCTCAACGGAATTCACCAGCGCGGCCATACTGCGCGCCCCCGCATCGACGAGTCTGCCGACGTGGTCGACGAGCGAGGTGCGGTACAGCCCCGCCAGAAAATGATCGCGGCCGTCCCACGGAAGCACTACGTCGGCGCTCACATTCTTGGCCGACGCGGCCAACACATCGATCAGGACGGGATCGAGGAACGGCATGTCAACCGCACAGACGAACGCCCACGTCGCGCCGGCGTCCGCGGCGGCGCGTAGGCCTCGTCCTGTCGCGACCAGTGGCCCCACCCCACGCACGTCGTCACGCAGCACATCGACGTCGACGGCCGGAATCCGCTGTCCGGGCGCGGCAATCACAAAGACCGGTGCACATCGCTGCTCGACCACCTTGATGACGTAACTGAGCAGCGTGCCACCGAGGTACGGCAGCGAGGCCTTGTCCCGGCCCATCCGGCGCGACGCACCACCCGCCAGGACAACGGCGGCTGGATGCGTCGAATCCTCAGTCAACGGTCCACGTATCACGGCCCCGCAACAGCGCCTGCAGCGCTGCGGAGTCGTGCGCGGTCGCCTCGCGAGCGCTGCGCACCTGTGCGCGAGCGCCGTCGTCGTAGGTAGGGCGCTGCACCTGGCGGAACACACCCATCACGGTGTGTTCGAGACTCTGGTCTGACAGCCGCGACAACGCGAACGCATACGCCGGGTCGTCGGCGTGGGCGTCGTGCCGGACGATCGACTCGGCCGCGACGTCGGCGGTCTTGGCGACTTCCAGCCCGAAGCCGGTACGCACGACGCAGTACTGCGCCGTGCTGCCGAAGGTGACCGGCTCGCCGTGCACGAGGTTGATCAGCCGGTCTTCGGCTCCTTCTTTGCGCAGCGCGTCAAACGATCCGTCGTTGAAGATCGGGCAATCCTGCAGGACCTCGACGAACGCGGCACCCCGGTGCGCGGCAGCAGCGCGCAGCACCTCCGACAAGCCTTTGCGGTCCGAGTCGAGGGCGCGGCCGACGAACGTGGCCTCGGCGCCCAGTGCGAGCGACATGGTGTTGAACGGCTGGTCCAGTGAGCCCATCGGAGTCGACTTGGTCACCTTGCCGATCTCCGACGTCGGTGAGTACTGGCCCTTGGTCAGCCCGTAAATACGGTTGTTGAACAACAAGATCGTCAGGTTGACGTTGCGGCGCAGCGCGTGGATCAGATGATTGCCGCCGATCGACAACGCGTCGCCGTCACCGGTGACCACCCATACCGAGAGATCCTTGCGGGCCAGCGCCAATCCGGTGGCCATTGTGGGCGCACGGCCGTGAATCGAGTGCAGGCCATAGGTTTCCAGGTAGTACGGGAAGCGGCTCGAGCATCCGATGCCGCTGACGAAGACCATGTTCTCGCGCCGCAGGCCCAACTCCGGCAGGAAGTTGCGGATCGTGTTGAGGATGACGTAGTCGCCACACCCTGGGCACCAGCGAACCTCTTGGTCGCTGGTGAAGTCCTTGGCCTTCTGCGGTTGGTCGGTCGTGGGCACACCGCTGGTGGCGGTAAGGCCCAGATCTACGCCGATCACGTCAGTCATCGCAGCTATTCACCTAATCCCGAACTACTTCATCTGGTCGCCGCGGCCAACCGGGCGAATGTGGCTTTGTCTGTTTCCTTTTCGGCCAGCGTTCCATCCAGCGCCGCGTCGATGATTCCCTCGATCTCGTCGGCCAAGAACGCCATGCCCTCCACCTTGGTCACCGACTGGATGTCGACGAGGAACTTGCCGCGCAGCAACAGCGCCAGCTGGCCCAGGTTCATCTCGGGTGCGACTACCTTCGGATAGCGCCGCAACACGTCGCCGAGGTTCGCCGGGAACGGGCTCAGGTGGCGAAGGTGAGCATGAGCGACCTTGATCCCTTTGCGCCGCGCCCGACGGCATGCCTCTCCGATCGGACCGTAGCTGCTGCCCCACCCGAGCAGCAGCAACTCCGCGTCACCCGTCGGATCGTCAACGTCGAGATCGGGCACCGCGATGCCGTCGATCTTCGCCTGGCGCAACCGGACCATCAGATCGTGATTGGCCGGCTCGTAGGAGATGTTGCCCGACCCGTTGGCCGATTCCAGCCCACCGATGCGGTGTTCGAGGCCGGGCGTACCGGGCACTGCGAATTGGCGGGCCAGGGTCTCGGGGTCGCGAGCGTAGGGCTGGAAGTCTTCGCCCTCTTTCGCGAAGTTCTTGTCAATCGGCTCGAACGCGCCGACGTCCGGAATCCGCCATGGCTCCGAGCCGTTCGCGATCGCGCCGTCTGACAGCAGGATCACCGGCGTGCGGTACGTCAGTGCGATGCGCACCGCCTCGAGCGCGACCTCGAAGCAATCCGACGGCGAGCGCGCCGCGATTACCGCCACGGGTGACTCGCCGTTGCGTCCGTAGAGCGCCTGCAACAGGTCAGCCTGCTCGGTCTTGGTGGGCAGCCCGGTTGACGGGCCGCCGCGCTGCACGTCGACCACCAGAAGTGGCAATTCGGTCATCACGGCAAGACCGATCGCCTCCGACTTCAGCGAGATGCCGGGACCGGATGTGCTTGTGACACCCAGCGCGCCGCCATACGACGCGCCGATCGCGGCGCCGATGCCGGCGATCTCGTCCTCGGCCTGGAATGTCAGCACATTGAAGTTCTTGTGCTTGGACAGCTCGTGGAGGATGTCTGACGCAGGTGTGATGGGGTAGCTGCCCAGCACCACCTGCGTGTCGGCGAGCTGGCCGGCGACGATGATCCCGTACGCCAGCGCGGTGTTGCCGGAGATCTGCCGGTACTCCCCGGCAGGCAGTTTCGCCGGGCCGATCTCGTACGTGACCCCGAAGGCCTCGGTGGTCTCGCCGTAATTCCAGCCGGCGCGCAGGGCAAGCACGTTCGCCTCGGCCACTTCTGTTTTACGGCTGAACTTTTCTCGGATGAACGTCTCCTGCGGCTCGATCTCGCGGCCGTACATCCAGGAAAGAAGACCAAGAGCGAACATGTTCTTCGCCCGCTGCCCGTCCTTCTTAGTCGAGCCGATCTGCTCGACCGCGCCGAGTGTCAGGGTCGTCATCGCGACTGCCTGCACGACGTAGTCGGAGAGCTCGCCGGTCTCTAGAGGGTTGGCCTCGTACCCGACCTTGGCGAGGTTGCGTTTGGTGAATTCGTCGGAGTTGGCGATCAGCAGCCCGCCGCGCGGCAGATCGTCGATGTTGGCCTTCAACGCTGCCGGGTTCATCGCGACGAGAACGTCGGGCCGGTCGCCGGCGGTCAGGATGTCGTACTCGGCGATCTGTATCTGGAACGACGACACCCCAGGCAGCGTGCCCTGCGGCGCGCGGATCTCTGCGGGGTAATTAGGTTGGGTGGCAAGGTCATTGCCGAAAAGCGCCGACTCAGAGGTGAATCGGTCGCCGGTGAGCTGCATGCCGTCGCCGGAATCGCCCGCGAATCGGATGACGACCTTCTCGAGTTTCCGTCGTTCTGGTGCCACGGTCCTCGCAGCGCCGCCGTTGATGTCAGTACCGGCGTCGTTGCCAGTCGGCGTCACGACGAACCACCTCTCGCTCTCGCCACACGCGCAATGTGTGCGAAATTGATGTCACTGCTAGTACCGATTATTGCACTTTCTTAG
>JAVHWG010000242.1:0-2696 GCA_032159965.1 Mycobacterium sp. | reverse complement strand
AGCGCACTGTCACTGATCCGCCGCTGATCCGTGTCGGGCGGCAACGGATTTCAAGGCGGGAGCGGCGCGGGCTCCGAGATTCTCGGGCCCTGCTGACGTCCGAAGCGTAGACGCTCTGGATACCTGGGGCAACAGCGGCACGCCATGATCTGTTCCGAGGAACGCAGAAGGGGCGGTACCGCGTGTGCGGTACCGCCCCTTCCGGTGCGTACTGGGTGACTCAGATGGCGCGGACGTTGACGGCCTGCGGGCCCTTCTGACCGACCTCGGAGTCGTACTCGACGCGCTGGTTCTCGTCGAGGCTGCGGTAACCCGAGCCCTCGACCGCGGAGTAGTGGACGAAGAGGTCCTTACCACCGTCGTCGGGCGTGATGAAGCCGAAGCCCTTTTCGCTGTTGAACCACTTGACGGTTCCCTGACTCATTGCTGTCTCTCTCATTCGAGTGGACGACGCCGCACACCGCGTGCGACCCCGGGTCGTGCGACGTGCCTGACTCTCGAAACGAAAGAAGACTTGCGCAACCGCATGTGCCCCGAAGGGCGATGCTGACAACCACCACCACCGTAGCAGGTGAACGGGTTCGGAGTGTCGGTGGTATTCCACAGGCAGGACGGGAAGGATGCACCTACACCGGCTTTCGCGAACAGAGCGCTCGTCGATGGTCCATGGAGGACGTAGATGACGACCACACTCGACGCGACGCGTGGAAGTGCCTTTGCAGGACTCAGCAAACAGATCCGAGCGGCAGGTCTGCTCGAACGTCGTCGGGTGAACTACACGGCGCGCATTTCGCTCATTCTTCTCGCGTACGTCGGCACCTGGACGGCGCTCGTCCTGGTGGGCGACTCCTGGTACTCGACCATCGTCGCCGCGGTGCTCGGCATCGTGTTCACCCAGGTGGGCTTCCTAGGCCACGATGGCGGCCATCAGCAGATCGCCGCGAAGCGCAAGAGCAACGACTTCGTCGCGCTCATGGCCGGCAACCTGCTGACCGGCCTGTCCATCGGCTGGTGGGTCGGCAAGCACAACAAGCACCACTCCAACCCGAACAAGGAGCACCACGATCCGGACATCGGCGAGGGCGTGCTTGCGTTCACGACCGGCGCCGTGGCGCGCCGAACCGGCGCCTTCGGCAAGCTGATCACCCGCTTCCAGGCTTACCTCTTCTTCCCGCTTCTCACCCTCGAAGGCTTCAACCTGCACGTCGCGAGCGTGCTGTACCTGCGAAAGGCCAAGCGCGACGGCTCCCGCCGCATCGAGCTGTTGCTGCTCCTCGTGCACTTCACCGCCTACATCGGTGGCGTCCTGATGGTGCTGTCGCCAGTGAAGGCACTGGTGTTCATCGCGATTCACCAGGGCATGTTCGGCCTCTACATGGGTTGCTCGTTCGCCCCCAACCACAAGGGCATGCGCATCATCGGCGCCGACGAGTGCGTCGACTTCCTGCGCCGCCAGGTCCTCACGTCGCGCAACGTGCGCGGCGGCTGGTTCACCGATCTGCTGCTGGGCGGGCTGAATTACCAGGTCGAGCACCACCTGTTCCCCAACATGCCCCGACCGTCCCTGCGCCACGCGCAGCATCTGGTGCGGTCGTACTGTCACGAGCACGCGATCGACTACACCGAGACGAGCCTGTTCGGCTCCTACGCGGCGGCGTTGACCTACCTGCACGAACTCGGCGCTCCGCTGCGCGGGCGCACGCAGCCCGCCGTGGGGTCCTCGGCTAGCTGAGCTCCGCGGCACCGGTCGGGTCGACGGGCAGCATCCGTCCGGACCAGTCCGTCGGGCAGGCCGTCCGAACGCGCTGCGCCTCGTCCTGGCCGCGGGCGAGGACGAGGACCGTGGGCCCGGCGCCGGAGATCACCGCGGCGTGCCCGGCCGCGCGGAGTTCGTCGACCAAGCGCGCGCTGTCCGGCATAGCCGGCGCGCGGTAGGCCTGGTGCAGTCGATCTTCCGTCGCATCGAGCAGCGCCTCCGGAGTGCCGGTGAGGGCCGCGACCAGCAACGCCGAACGTCCCGCGGCGAACGCGGCGTCGGCGTGCGGAACGGTCGCCGGGAGCAGGCCACGGGCCAGCTCGGTCGATGACGTGAAGGGCGGGATCAGGGCCACCGGGACGATCGCCGGATCCAGGTCGCGACGCACCGCGCGGGCAGTCCCCCGCACCCACGCGATCGTCAGTCCGCCGAGCAGGCACGGCGCGACGTTGTCCGGATGCCCCTCGACGTCAGTGGCAAGGGCGAGCACCTCGCCGTCCGGCAGCCGGGTCCGCCCGTCCACGACCAACGCCCGGGCAAGCAGGATGCCGCCCACGATCGCGGCGGCCGACGAACCGAGCCCGCGGCTGTGCGGGATGCGGTTGTCACACTCCAGCGCCAGCCCGGCCGGCTCGGCGTCGAGCACCGCGAACGTGCGGCGCATCGCGCGGACGACCAGATGTGACTCGTCGCGGGCGACGAGTTCGCCCCCTTCGCCACGGACCTCGATCGTCAGCCCGGCCCCGGTGACCTGCGCGCTGAGCTCGTCGTGCAGGGCGAGGGCGAGGCCGAGCGCGTCGAAGCCCGGTCCGAGGTTGGCGCTGGTGGCCGGCACCCGCACCCGCACCGTCCCCGCCACGAGGGCGCTGGTCACAGCCGCCCCCCACCTCTCCGGGTGAGTTGTGGGGGGGGGGGGGGGGGGGGGGGGGGGGGGGGGGGG
>JAVHWG010000179.1:0-2871 GCA_032159965.1 Mycobacterium sp. | reverse complement strand
CAGACGTGCACGACGGCGGTCTTGCCGCTGGCATAGGCCCGCTCGATCGCCGGGCCGATCTCCTCCTCCTTCTCGACGAACTCGCCGTGGCAGCCGAACCCCTCGGCGATCTTGTCGAACCGCACGTCCTTGCTCCAGTGCACGCCGGGCTGGGGCGACGGCTGCTCGAATGTCCGCTTGTACACGCCCACCTCCAGGCCCCACTGGTGGTCGACGCCCACGACACACACCAGGGGCAGGTTCTGGCGCGCCGCGGTCTCCAGTTCGGCGATGTGGAACAAAAAGGCGGAGTCGCTCGTGAGCAACATGACCGGCCGCTTGCCGCCGTCGGCGACGGACGCGCCGACCGCATACGGCAGGCCGGTGCCGAGGTGGCCGAAGTTCTGATTCCAGATCACGTCACGGGGCTTGGCCTGCGAGTAGGTCCACTGGAATATCACCGTCGCGCCACCGTCACGCACCATGATGCCGTCCTCGGGGAAGGCTTTCGTGGCCTCGACCACGAAGCGTGCCGGGTGAACCGGCGTCCTTCCGGAGGGCGCGTTCTCCGCCAGCTGCGCAAGCTCTTCGGCATCTTCTTTGATCCACCGGTCGAGGTCCACCGAGGCTGGACGCGGGTCCCCCTTCAGCGCGTCGACCAACTGAGGGACGACGCCGCGCAGATCGCCGACCAGCGGCACGTCGATCGGCCGGTTCACGCCGATCGCCACCGGATCCTGCTCCACCAGTATCCATTTGCGGACGTCGTCCTTCGCCGCCCAGTGCCGCGTCCTGCCGTAGTGACTGGGCTCGCCCAGCTCGGTGCCCAGAGCCACACACAGGTCAGAGGACACCACGGCCTCGACTGCGGCTGGTGAGAAACCGTAGGCAAAGGTGCGGTCCTCGAGCCCGCGGATGAACGACGTGCCGCCGGATGTCTGGATCACCGGGCAGGCCATCAGGTCGGCGAGTTCCTTCACAGCCGCTGACGTACGAGATGTGTGCACGCCGTGACCGACCAGCAGTACCGGGCTCTCGGCTTCTCGTATCAGCTTGGCGGCCTCGGCCACCTCGCGCGCTCCGGCACCCTGGTTCACCAGGCGATACCTGTGGGGCGGCAACGGATCCGGCACATTCAGTTCTTCGAGGATCACGTGTGACGGGAACTCGACGTAGGACGGTCCCGGCGTTCCCGACATCGCGCGGCGGATCGCCTCGCGGACGATCTCGTCGGTCTGGTCGGCATATTCGATGGAGCTGCTGTACTTGACCGAAGGGGTGAAAAGTCCTTCCTGCTGGACGAATTGGATACGGCCGCGACGCACGCGCCGCTCGGTGATACGGGCGCGCTGGCCGCCGAGAAATATCACCGGCGAGTTCTCCACCAGCGCGCACATCATCGCCCCTGAGATATTGGCGACGCCCGGGCCGAGCGTGCCGATGCACAAGCCGGGCCTGCCCGTCATCCGTGAGGCCGCCTCGGCCATGAATCCCGCGCTCAATTCGTGGTGCGGCGCCACCACGGACCAGCCGCGTGTCTCCGCTTCGAGGAACATGTGCACGAAGTTCGGGTCCGGAATGCCGAACAGCGTGTTGACACCCTCGGCCTCGAACAGGTCGAGAATCCGCTTGTAGACAGGAACACCCATGATTGCTCTACTCCTAGTTATCGGTAACCGCGTCGTGAAAATAGCGGCGTGCAAGGTTTTTGCGGTGGGCCGCAGGCGATCCGAACAGCGAGCGGTTCAGCAAGGCGCGTTTGAGATAGACGTGGATGCCGCTTTCCCATGTGTATCCGATGCCGCCGTGCAATTGCATGGCCTTGCCCGCGATGTCGACCGCCGCACCGCAGACATACGCCTTAGCCATGGATGTTGCCGTCGTCGCGTCTGCATTGTCGGCGGCAACAGCGTCGACTGCGGCCCGAACAAGTTGGCGAGCAACAGAAATCCGCACGAACATGTCCGCGCACGCGTGTTTGACAGCCTGGAAGGATCCGATCGGCCGACCGAACTGATGGCGCACCGAAGCGTAGGACACCGTCGCCGACAGCATGGCCTCGCTGACGCCGAGGCTGTCGCAGGCGATCGCCGTCGACGCCCGGTCGAACAGGCGGCGGACCTGGTCGGCAGGATCTCCTTCGAAGCGCCGCAGCGCCGATGGGTCGACGATGGTGTCGGCGACCACGACCGACAGCTGACGGCTCTCGTCGAGGACGGGTTGCGAGGTGACCGACAATCCGTCGGTGCCGGCCCCGAGGTCGACGATCACTGGGCCGTCCCCGGCGTCGGCCAGCACTAGCAGACGGTCGGCGCCGTCGGCGTCGAGCACGAATTCGGCCCGACCCGTGACCCGGACCCCAGCCGGTGCCTGCTCGATGGCGAACGGCGACAACACCACCGCGACTCGAGCGCTGCCGGTGGCGACATCTGTGAGCAGTGAGTCCCGGGCCGCGTCTGCGGACAGCGCGTTGAGCGCGCCGACGGCAAGGACGGCGCCGCCGAAATAGTCGTTGCGGGCGGCGGCGCGGCCCATCTCCTCGACGACGATCGCGACCTCACCGAAGCTCGCACCCGCACCGCCAAGCTGCTCGCGCACTTCGAGCCCGGTCCAGCCGGCGTCGGCGAGCAGTTGCCAGTCAGCGGTACCCTTGCCGAGGAGATCGTTTGCCACCGAACGCAATTCAGCATGAAATTCCGCGAATTCACTCATCAGACAACGCTCGGCTCTCTGGGCAGTCCCAGGCCGCGCTCGGCGATGATGGTGCGCTGAATCTCGCTCGCTCCGCCGGGAATTGTCCATTCCCACGAGCCGATGAAGTCCAGGACCGTCGACCCGGACTCCCACCCGCTCGATACGGGCTTCGCGAGTTCGGTGTGCGCCGCCAACCCG